>CAYXYO010000106.1:0-6696 GCA_964469365.1 uncultured Desulfobacterales bacterium
CAGGCACAATACCGTCATTGGACTCGGTGCCTGTAATTTCAGGAGAGACCCAAAAAGGAAAGGCGTTGGATTCATAAGACGCAACACGTGGTATCAACAAATGGTCATCGGGTTCACTCAGATCCCAATATGGCAAGGTAATATTGACTATTATGTCACCTGTCACTGCATAAGGCGGCAACTGGACATCTATCCAGTTCCCTTCCTCATCCATACCGACTATGGGAACTTCCTGCCCGGCAAGAGTTACCTTTATCTGAAAAAGTTCGGTCAGGGACGGCTCCACCAGTGAAGGCATGCCACGCAAGTTTCTGCCATGTATTGTTATCTCTGCACCTGAGCCTCCCCATGGGGGTTCCAGGGAGTCTATTATCGGCCTGGGAGTCTCAGCAATGGTCGGAAGCAGCTCACTTGACACCAGGAAAAAGACGCTTTCACTGGAATCCTGCACCCCGTCGCCTGAAAGAGTGCTTTTCAACACATATCGTCCGGCATCCAGGTCCTTGATGGCATTGTCCCGATTGTTGAAAATTTTTGTGCCGTCTGTCAGGAAGAGTTTTGCGGCAGGTACAGCCACAAAGGGAAACTGCTGGAGAATGGTGCTTCTGGCAGGGTGAAACTCCATGTCCGGGTTGAGCCATGTGGTATTTCCATCGGGTAAAACAAGGGATATCTCTATGTCCACAGGGGTGCCCGCAGGCACTTCCCTCAGGTATCCCATGACCTGTATCTGTTCGTCAAGGGGATAGGGATATACAGCTTTTTCAGTGGTGACATATATTTGCCTCCCTGCCTCTGATTGCAAGGGCCAGACAACGGCGCAGAGAAGGCAGGAGAGTAATAACCGTGTAAAAATATTTTTTTCCCCCATTGTTGTTCTTTTCATGCAAAGCAAAAAAAGCAAAAACAGTGCCATGGGCAGACGTTATTCCCGGCGCGTATTTTTAACACCATGTCTGGAAGGTTTGCGTATGGACTAAAGGGCGGCCAACATGCCAGGCCTGTTCAAGCCTGTTGAAATTCAGTATAATATTTTGAGAACGTTAGTTATGCAGAGTAATGGCCTTTTGGGGCAGGCGTTATAATGTGGGGAAACATCCTGACCAAGCTGTACTGGTGAACGATTTACAGTACATGGGGGGGAGAGAGGAACAGTTATTTGTTATGCGTACAAAATCCATTTACATAGCATCATCCGAACCTGGGGCCGGGAAGCTGGTTGTCACCCTTGGCCTTATGGAGATTCTCACCAGGAAGGTTGGCAAAGTGGGGTTTTTCAGGCCGGTTATTGAAGACTCATCATCCATGGATGCTGACATCAAGTGTATCCTTGACCGCTACGGTCTGCCCATTCCCTACGAGGACACCTTTGGCTACAGCGCCCATGAGGTCCAGGACATGGCAGCCAGGGGAAAGCTCAAGGATGTGCTTGAGGGACTCATCTCAAAGTACCGGAAACTTGAGGCCGGGTACGATTTTCTTCTTTGCGAGGGGCTGAATGCCTATGGATTTATTTCAGCCTTTGATTTTGATATCAATATAGCAATAGCCAGGAATCTCGGGTGTCCCTTTGCCAGCGTGCTGAACGGCAGGGGCAAGGGAATGAAAGAGATCCTTGACGGAGTAAGAATTTTTGCCGATTCAGTCAGAGCGGAGGAGTGTCCCCATTTTGCCGTTTTCATAAACAGGCTGGATCAGGGGGTTAAAAATTCCCTGGAATATGCCATAAGAGATATGGAAGGCATGGACAATACCCCTGTATACCTGTTGCCGGAAGACAGGGAGCTTGATTCTCCCTCCCTTGCCGATATAAAGGAACACCTGGAATGCCGCTGCATTTCCGGAGAGCCTGATGAAATGAACAGGACCGTGCGGCAGTGCAAGATAGCAGCCATGAACCTGTCGCATTACCTTGACTACATAGAAGACGGAGACATCATAATAACACCTGGAGACCGGGCTGATATCATCATAGGCACACTGGCCACATTCTATTCCTATAACGCGCCCTCCATTGCCGGCATATTGCTTACAGGCGGGCTTGTGCCTCCTGACAACATAATGAAACTCGTGAAGGGGCTTGACAAGGCCCCGGCGCCAATACTTTCCATAGATACGGATACATATACCACCGCTGTAAAGGTGGAGGGGATTGTTCCCTCCATCACTGCTGAAAATGCGGGAAAAATAGCCCTTGCCCTTGGACTTTTTGAAAAAAATGTTGACATTGCTTCCATTGAAAGGCGTCTGGCAATTACCAGTCCGGAAATAGTTACGCCTGTAATGTTCGAGTACAGCCTTTTTGAGAAGGCAAAGGCGGACAGGCGGCATATAGTACTTCCGGAGGGATATGACGAAAGAATACTCAGGGCAGTGGAGATATTGCTGCGTCGCAGGGTTGTGGATGTAACCCTCCTTGGAGATATGGCAAAGGTGAGACATGTCGCGGCTTCCGCCGGACTTGATATAAAGAGGGCCAATATCCTTGACCCGTCCGCTTCGGAACATAGAGAGCGTTTTGCCCTGGAGTTTTATGAGTTGCGCAAACACAAGGGGGTGACAATGGAGATGGCCATGGACGCCATGAGCGATGAGACCTATTTCGGCACAATGATGGTCTATTCAGGAATGGCTGATGGCATGGTGTCAGGCGCGGCACATACAACCCAGGACACCATAAGGCCTGCCTTTCAGATTATCAGGACAAAACCCGGATGTTCCATTGTTTCAAGTGTCTTTTTCATGTGCCTTGCCACCAGAGTCCTGGTCTTTGGCGACTGCGCTGTCAATCCCGATCCTGACGCGGAGCAACTTGCGTCAATCGCCATCAGCTCTGCCGAGACCGCCAGGATGTTTGATATTGAGCCGAGGGTTGCCATGCTTTCCTACTCAACCGGCCGGTCAGGCAGTGGCAAGGATGTTGAAAAGGTAAGAGAAGCCACGGAGTTGGCCGGAAAACTTCGTCCTGATCTCCTGATAGAAGGCCCCATGCAGTATGACGCGGCAATTGATATTGATGTTGCCGGCAAAAAACTTCCTGACAGCAAGGTGGCCGGAAGGGCGACGGTTTTTATTTTCCCTGACCTTAACACAGGGAACAACACCTACAAGGCGGTCCAGAGAGCGTCAGGCGGCACGGCCATAGGACCGGTGCTCCAGGGTCTTAAAAAGCCCGTAAATGACCTGAGCAGGGGATGTCTGGTGCCCGATATCGTCAATACAGTGGCTATCACGGCAATACAGGCATCTCAAAAAAGTGTTTTGTAATCAAGTTAATACAAAATATGGGTAGTGGTGAAGGCAGTCTTTATGCATGGGATGCTGGCAAATAATATGGATATATATTATGTTGGTTGCAGTATTATGCTTTTTTGCCAATCATTAAAAAATGGGGTTCTGATTTTTCATCTGAAATAAGGAGTAAAAACATGAGAGATGCCTTGTTTGGTGTTGTTATCGTTATATCACTATTTACAATAGGCTTGGCGCCTGACCTGCATGCTGCTGTGAAACAGTCCTTAAACGACAAGTATGTCGGCGCTGAAAAGTGCAGGGAGTGTCATGCCGACCACTATTATGGCTGGAAGTCCACATTGCATCCATACAAGTTTCAGGATGCCCTGCCTGAAAACGTGGTGGGTGATTTTACCATAAATAACAAGCTCGTTGTGGACGGCCACACAATACTGATGGAGAGAGAAAACAACAGTTATTTTATCACTGCTCCAGGGCCTGACGGCAGGGAGCATAAATACAGGGTCAAATATCTCATAGGCGGTTTCTGGAAACAGCTTTATGTGACGGAGTTTCCCAATGGTGAGCTTCATGTTTTGCCCGCCATGTGGATTGTGGAAAAACAGAAGTGGGCAAAGTGTAAATATTGGCACAAGACCGTTTATCAGCTTTCATGCACAGGATGTCACAATACCGGCTCCAGACTGAATTATGACTCCGGAAAAGGCACCTACAAGACTGAATGGGCTGACAAGGGTGTTGCGTGCGAGGCATGTCACGGGCCTGGAGCCAGACATGTGGCGGCGGCGGAAGGAAAGGGCGATGTACACGCCACCATAGTGAATCCTGCCAAGATTCCTGATCCGAACCGCGCTGCCATGGTGTGCGGAGCCTGCCACAACAGGGGTAAATCAGTGGATGGCAAATATGGCTATCCCAATGGATACAAACCTGGCGGCAATCTTAATTTCCTCTTTATCTCAAAACCAAAGTTGCACCCTGATCACACATCCAGGGCAAATCGTCAGCAGTATATTGACTGGAAAACAAGCGGTCATGCCAGGGAAGGGGTCATGTGTTGGGACTGCCATTTCACGCACTCCAGGGGAAATGCGAACCGGGCCCAGACAAAACTTCCGGGCAACGCCCTTTGCAGAAGTTGCCATGAAGTAAACAATACCGGGGTGCATGGCATACACAGCGTCAACAACTGCATTGTATGTCATATGCCTCCCCTTGGCAAACGCGGAGTGAAGGGAGATGTCCATAGTCATCAGTTCCGGGTAATATATCCTTCTGACTCCACCAGGGCAGGCGGAGTGGACAAACAGCCCAATTCATGCAATCAGTGTCATTATCACAGGAAGGATGATCCTGCGAAGTTGCAGAAGATATTGCAAAATATCAGATAAGCAGTACGGGAAATGGAAAGGTCCTGTTTATGGCAACAGGGCTTTCGGACAACCCGGCCGGAATAATGTAGCCAGGGGTATATTCTCCTTGACTTGATTTGGTGATATTCATACATTGAACAGGCATGAGATCAATTGTTACCGCTATAATATTCCCTTTTCTTATGATATTCTCCTTTGGCATCCTGGCTCCGGTTGCGGCAATCGCAGCCTGGTGGACAGGTTCCGGCGCTGCGGCCCACCGGGTTGCCCGTTTTTGGGCGGACTGTGTTCTTGTGCCAGCCGGTATCAGGGTTCATGTTACAGGACGGGAGAATGTTCCTTCTGACAGGCCGGTTATCTTTGCATGCAACCATATAAGTCAGTGTGACATACCTGTCCTTTACAGGGCGTTGCCTGTAGAGTTCAGGTTTGTTGTCAAGAAAGAACTTTTTCGCATCCCGTATCTTGGTATGGCCATGAAGGCCTCTGGATATATCCCTGTTAACCGGTCAGGCGGCAAGGCTGCCCTGCGGAGTCTTAATGAGGCGGCAAAACGCATCAGGTCAGGGGCGTCCATTGTAATTTTTCCCGAGGGAACAAGAAGTGTTGACGGCTCCCTGGGACCTTTCAAGTCCGGCGCGTTTCTTCTGGCGCTGAAATCAGGTTGTCCTGTGATACCTGTTGCCATTTCCGGGACTCAAAAGATACTTCCCAAGGGAAGCCTTCATGCACGGTCAGGCGATGTCTTTGTCTCCATTGGCAAAGAGATTTCCCTGGAACGCAACGGCAGGAAGATAACCAGGGATGAACTGTCAGAGGTGGCGAGGGAAGCTGTTTTGTCCCTCAAGGCAGATCTGGAGGCTTGACCAGCAGATTATTTTGACGGGGTTTGCTGTTGACAAAAAAATTACACCCTGATAAATTAAAAAATTTTAAGGCCATAGATTGATCGTTAGCAATTCGTAAGGAGATCCCTCATGAAAAAACTTGCTGTTTTCCTGCCAGCCTTTTGTACTGTCCTGTTTATCTTGTGGTTGCAGAACACTTTTGCCCTCTCTTATGCTCCTCTGGATCCCCCTTCAGGTCAGCATACCTACACCTTCGCGCCTGTGGTATCGCCCCAGTGGGCAGCTACTGCGGAAGATTATAAACCCATTGGTCTTGGTCCTGTGTCAAATGGCGGTGCCAGTCTCAATTTTGAGGTTGGAGTACCAGCATTTGCATGGCCTGTGGACGTATATCTCCTGTTGCAGAGCGATGCCATACTGAACGGAGATATCATACTGTTCAAGGCTGACAACACCCCTGTGCGTCTTGATGATTTGTCAGGTGATCCAAGGTGGCGGGCCTCTACTTATGGTGACAACTACGGTATGATCCTTAAAGAGATACCTACGTCCGCCTTGCCGCCCGGTCTTTATTATTTCTTTGTTATCGTGACGCCAGCAGGTGACTTTGATTCGTATTCAGTATGGGTTACCAGTATGACTGTCGCAGAACAGATGGCCCCGGTTCCGGTTCAGGGCAACAATCACCCGAACTCCAAAACTTCTCTGGAACAGGATATAAGGAGCAAGGTCGATATGTTCCTTGACTCAGGCCTCCTTAACCTTCTCGCCGGAGAAAAGGGTGTCACTTCCCTGCTCATTGGCAACTTTGTCAATATGAAAGAGGCCGGCATGGTTACCCAGACCCCTGAACAGCTTAATTTGTCCGAGCTTGATAAAGGGATTCAGTGGGACTTTAACATGCAGAATGGCTTTACTGCTTCTGACGGTTCGGTACTCCGGGGGTCCGGCAGGGTGAGCCTGTCCAATATAATATTTAATAAAACCAATTTTGGCTCTGATTTTTCCGGGACATTTAACAATGTTACGAGGAATGGCGTACTTCTGGCAGACGGTGTGGTTGACGGCAATCTTCTTATTACAGGTTCCGACACTGATAACAGGTTGTCAGGTGTAATAGATTTCCATGATCTGCAGACTTCGTCTGGCCATATCCGTGGCAAGATTGATATATCCGGTAAAAATATAGAACTCGATATTTTCAGTTTTTCCGTAACGGA
>CAYXYO010000107.1:0-14531 GCA_964469365.1 uncultured Desulfobacterales bacterium
TTTACGGGCTCCCCTTTACCCTCCGCCCCCATCCCGATTCAGCCGACATACCTGCCTTCAAAATGATAGAACACTCCATCACCGCTCTGAGGGGATGTTTTGGCAACTGTTCCTTCTGCGCCATAGCAAGACATCAGGGCCCTGTAATCACCTCAAGAAGCCGCGATTCCATTATCAGAGAGGCAAAACATATCGCCACTCAGGCAGGATTCAGAGGAGTCATAAGCGACATAGGCGGCCCGACCGCCAACATGTATGGCGCGTCATGCAAACTGCGTGACAAATGCAGGAAACATGACTGTCTGTTTCCAACCATCTGCCGGAATCTTGACCTCAACGCCAATGCCCTGGAAAAGGTATTGGAAGAGGTCAGAAACCTGCCAGGGATAAGACACCTGTTCATATCGTCAGGTCTGAGAATGGACATGCTCCTTGAAACACCGTCGCTGCTTGAAACAATCATCACAAGATATCAGGCAGGCGCCATCAAGGTGGCTCCTGAACACACTTCAGGGCATGTATTGGAGCTGATGCACAAGCCTGACAACAGGACATTCAGGCAGTTTGTCAAACATGCTGCAAAGATTGCCTCTATCCAAAAAAAGAAGGTCAGATTCACACCCTATATAATCTCTGCCCATCCTGGCTGTACTGTAAATGATATGAAGCAGATGGCCGCGAATCTCAGGGAAACCGGCATAACCCATGCGCAGGTACAGGATTTTACGCCGTCACCAGGCACAATATCCACCGCGATGTATGTTACCGGCCTGGACAGATACAGGAAAAAAGACATACACATACCTGCCGGAAGAAGGGAGCGAAGGGCCCAGCGGGAAGCTGTGCAGGCAGTACTGAAGCAGAGATAACAACAGCATTCAGGTGGACTTTACAGCAACCAGCCTGGATAAACCAAGAAAGCAAATCAGGAAGGGCGGACTTTGGAAACCGGGAAAACCGCGCGGTCAGCCAGTGCCTTACGATGCCCTGCCACGCCACCCGCATCTGATGATTACAACATGTTAATAACTTTATTTGACGTCACTATCCCACGATAATGACACAAGTGCAAAAAACAGCGCTCCACAAACCACATCTTCTGTTGGTATTGAGCCTGTGTCATAATGATTCCATGAAGGACAACCATGTCTGTGACAATCAATCCTCATCGGTCTTTCTGACCATCCTGTTAAGCACTATGTCAAACCTCTTTTTATCTGCCACCATCTGTTTTTTCTGGGCGGATATAGAAAATTCCCCGGCGCAGAGACGCAGAAACGGGGCAAGGCTCTTTCTTTCCACATTATGAGCCATAAAAACAACTCCTCCAGGAGCCAGAAGGGTCCTTATAACCTGCCGTAACGGTTCAAAGAATTTCTCATGAAACAGTATTTCTGACCCGATGATGCAATCAAAACGACCAATACCCCCTGATTCAGGACTAAGCCAGTCCAGTTTTTTACAGGTCACCCTGGCCCCGCAACCATTTACAGAGGCGGACACCCTTACAAAATCCAGGATATAATCCTCATAATCAGTCACTGTAACATCATGCCCGTGCGCCGCAGCGGCAATGCCTGGCACGGCAAGCCCCGCACCAAGCTCCAGCACCCTCGCCCCGGGCACAGGCCTTAAAGATGCCATAAGGTTTGCCATCATGACCGACGCCTCCCATATCTTTACCCAGAAGGGAAACTCCGCAGCATTGGCAAAGATATCCCTGCCGGCCACCAGGGGCGAGATGTCGGCAAGATGCAGGAAATAGAGGATGTCGCCCCCTACGGCAACAGCTTCAAAATCAAGCTCATATTTCCGGGCAAGTTCCTTTACCAGAGGCGCTGCTTCTTCAGGGACCTCTATCTTTTTTTTAAGCTGTTTTTCCTTGCCCGCAGAGACAAAATCCGATGGCGCCACCCGTATCTTCATCATGCCGCGTCCCTTGCCCTGCGCCGTCTCTTTTCCTGCTCTTCATAAAACACCCGGCCTGTTCCCGCCGGTATCAGCCTGCCCATAATGACATTTTCCTTCAGCCCTGTAAGATTATCCACCTTGCCGGCAATGGACGCATCTGTCAGTACCTTGGTTGTCTCCTGGAAAGATGCGGCCGATATAAAGCTGTCTGTGGTGAGAGACGCCCTGGTAATGCCAAGGAGCATGGGTTCAGCCTCGGCAGGTTCTCCGCCTTCCGCATAAATCTTCTCGTTTTCAGCGTCAAACTTCCTGCGGTCAACCTGCTCGCCGAGCATGAATGTCGAATCGCCCACATTGGTGATTCGTACCCATCGAAGCATCTGCCTGACAATCACCTCTATATGCTTGTCATTTATCTTTACGCCCTGAAGCCTGTAAACCTCCTGGATTTCATCCACAAGATAACGCGCCAGGGCCTTGATGCCCTTGACCCGGAGGATATCATGGGGATCAATGCCGCCATCCATAAGGGGTTCGCCAGCGCGGACATAGTCGCCCTCATGGACATTGATATGTTTACCCCTGGGCAGCATGTACTCCTTTGGCTCCCCATACTCCGGCGTGACAATAATCCTGCGTTTGCTCTTTATGTCCTTGCCAAAGGAAACAATACCGTCAATCTCTGTAATAATCGCATGTTCCTTGGGTTTTCTGACCTCAAAAAGCTCCACGACCCTTGGCAGACCACCTGTAATATCCTTGGTCTTTGTAGTCTCCCTGGGAACCTTGGCAATGATCTGCCCTGGTTCCACCATATCGCCTTCATTAACAATGATGTTGGCGTCAACCGGCAGGAGATACCTGGCCTCTCCCTTTACATGCACAAGCTTCGCTGTCCTGCCGCGCTCATCCTTGATGGAGAGCCTGGGACGAAACTCGGTGGGTTTGTGCTGGATCACCACCTTGCTCGAACGGCCGGTAACCGGATCAACCTTCTCCTGGAAGGTCTTGCCCTCAATCAGGTCGCCATACTTGACCTTGCCACCCACTTCCGTAAGGACAGGTATGGTAAAGGGGTCCCACTGGGCCAGTTTATGGCCAGGCTCCACCTTGTCGCCATCCTGCACCAGAAGTTCCGCGCCATAAATAATTGGGAAACGCTCCCTTTCCATGCCGTCATGATCAAGAATCAGGAGCTCGCCGTTACGGTTAAGCACCACGCTGCGGCCCTCCGGATTACGCACTGTGGTAAGCCGCTCAAACCTGACAGTACCGTTGCCACGGCACCTTATTTCCGCGGTCTCTACCTTGCCGCTGGCAGCCCCGCCTATATGAAATGTACGCATGGTAAGCTGGGTGCCTGGCTCGCCAATGGACTCGGCGGCGATAATTCCCACAGCCTCGCCCTGGGCGACTATCCTGCCCCTGGCAAGGTCACGGCCATAACACTTCGCGCATACGCCAAAAGGCGCCCTGCACGCAAGAACAGACCTTATTTCAACCCTTGAGATACCAGCATCTTCAATCTTCTTTACATGGACCTCGGTAATCTCCTCATTGGCCTCAACAATAAGTTCTCCAGACACGGGGTCAACAATGGGATAGAGGGCCACACGTCCCAGAATCCTCTCTCCCACATGCTGGATAATCTCTCCACCTTCCATGAGATGCTCTATTTCAAAGCCGTCAATGGCCCCGCAGTCATCAATGGTAATGGTGGAATCCTGGGCAACGTCAACAAGACGCCGTGTCAGATAACCGGAGTTTGCTGTCTTGAGAGCTGTATCAGCCAGGCCCTTTCTGGCCCCGTGGGTTGATATGAAATACTCCAGCACAGACAGGCCTTCACGGAAATTGGCCATAATGGGCGTCTCGATAATCTCGCCAGACGGTTTTGCCATGAGACCGCGCATACCGGCAAGCTGCTTGATCTGGTCCTTGCTTCCCCTGGCGCCTGAATCAGCCATTACGAATATAGGATTAAAACTGGGGGCAGAAAAGGCGTTACCGTCCTTGTCCCTGTAGGATTCCACAGAGATCTCATCCATCATCTCCCTGGCGACCGCGTCCGTTGCCCTGGTCCATACGTCGATAACCTTGTTATATCGCTCCCCGTCGGTGATGAGACCGTCTTTATACTGCTGCTGCACCTCGGCCACCTCGGACTGGGCCTTTGCCAGAGTCTCTTCCTTGGTGTCAGGCACCTTCATATCATTAATCCCTATCGAGATGGCGGCAATGGTCGCAAAGATATAACCGGTGCTTTTCAGTCTGTCCGCCAGGATACAGGTATCCTTGGCTCCGGCAAGGCGGTAGCTGTGATTTATAAGAACGGCAATATCCTTTTTCTTGAGGGTCTTGTTAACCAGATCAAAGGGCACCTGCTCAGGCACCACATCGTACAGAAGCACCCTGCCAACGCTTGTATCCTGCAATTCACCGGCAATACGAACCTTTATGGCGGCCTGCATATCCACCACGCCGCTGCGCCACGCGGCAATAACCTCTTCGATACAGTGAAAGACCTTGCCTTCGCCCTTTACGCCAGGACGTTTTCTTGTCATGTAGTAAATGCCAAGGACAATATCCTGGGTCGCCTGGATTACAGGTGCGCCATGGGCGGGCGAAAGGATATTGTTGGTTGACATCATGAGGGCCCTGGCCTCTGTCTGGGCCTCAAGGGAGAGGGGCAGATGGACAGCCATCTGGTCACCGTCAAAATCCGCATTGTATGCGGAACAGACCAGGGGATGCAGCATAATGGCCTTGCCCTCCACAAGAATGGGCTCAAAAGCCTGTATGCCAAGTCTGTGCAGCGTAGGCGCCCTGTTCAGCAGGACCGGATGTTCCCTTACCACCTCATCCAGGGCGTCCCAGACCTCCGGCATCTCCTTTTCAACCATCTTCTTGGCGCTCTTGATGGTGGTTACAAAACCGTGCTCTTCCAACCTGTTGTATATAAACGGCTTAAAAAGTTCCAGGGCCATCTTTTTGGGCAGACCGCACTGATGCAGTTTGAGCTCAGGACCCACCACAATTACAGAACGGCCTGAATAATCCACGCGCTTTCCAAGCAGATTCTGCCTGAACCGCCCCTGTTTGCCTTTCAGCATATCTGAAAGGGACTTCAAGGGCCGTTTGTTGGAACCGGTTACCACCCTGCCCCGCCTGCCGTTATCAAACAGGACATCAACAGCCTCCTGGAGCATCCTTTTCTCATTCCTGATAATAATATCCGGCGCGTCAAGGTCCTGGAGACGTCTGAGGCGGTTATTGCGGTTGATCACCCGGCGGTAAAGGTCATTGAGGTCAGACGTGGCAAAACGGCCTCCGTCCAGGGGAACCAGCGGGCGCAGGTCAGGGGGCAGCACAGGCACCACATCAAGGATCATCCACTCCGGTCTGTTGTCAGAATCACGGAAGGCCTCTATCACCCTGAGACGCTTGCCGAGTTTCTTTCTTTTGGCCTCCGACCTGGTGGTCTGCATCTCTTCCCGCAGTTCCCGGGAGACCTTGTCCACATCGAGCCTGGACAACATATACTGTATTGCCTCTGCCCCTATGCCAGCCTCAAACCTGTCACCGAAATTCTCAAAATTTTCCTGATATGCCTCATCAGTCAACAGCGTGCCTACCGGCAGATCAGGAAGTTCCGACTCGGTAACTATGTGAGACTCAAAATAGAGGACCCTTTCAAGCTCCTTGAGGGTAAGGTCCAGCATGGAGCCTATCTTGCTGGGCAGGCTCTTCAGAAACCAGATATGGGCAACAGGGGCGGCAAGGGAGATGTGTCCCATCCTGTCCCGCCGAACCTTTGAGGGAATCACCTCAACGCCGCATTTTTCACAGACGACACCACGATGTTTCATCCGCTTGTATTTGCCGCAAATACACTCGTAATCCTTTACAGGGCCAAAAATCTTGGCGCAGAAAAGCCCGTCGCGCTCCGGCTTGAACGTCCTGTAATTGATGGTCTCTGGCTGCTTCACCTCCCCGAAGGAACGCTCGTAAATCCTGTCGGGAGACGAGAGTGATATCTGTACTTTCTTGAAATTAAGCGGATCTTTTGGTTTGGTAAAAAGCGAAAGGAGATCTTCCATTTATAAAACCTCTCTAAAATGTGGTGCTGTAATTCCTGGAAATGTTCAAAAGCATGAAAGCGGGTTGATTCAAAGCTGCCCTACTCCAGCAAATCCATATCCATGCAGAGGCCCTGCAACTCCTTGACAAGCACATTGAATGACTCCGGCAGGCCGGCTTCTATAAAATTGTTGCCCTTTACAATCTTTTCATACATGCGGGAACGCCCTACAACATCATCAGACTTGACTGTAAGGAACTCCTGGAGCGAATAGGCCGCGCCATAGGCCTCCATGGCCCACACTTCCATCTCTCCAAGCCGCTGACCGCCAAACTGGGCCTTTCCGCCAAGAGGCTGCTGCGTAACAAGCGAATATGGTCCGGTTGAACGGGCATGGATCTTGTCATCAACCAGATGATGCAGCTTGAGCATATACATCACTCCCACTGTAACCTTTTCAGAAAAGGGCTCACCCGTATAGCCGTCATAGAGTGTAACCTGTCCAAGCTCTGGCTGGTCTGAATCCTTAAGGAGTTTTCTGATTGTCTCCTCATCAGCCCCGTCAAAAACAGGAGTCGCCACAGGCACCCCCTTTGACAGTTTGAGACCAAGTTCCCTAAGTTCTTCATCATCCATATCGCCTGCAAGGGCGTCAAATTCTTCAGGTGAATAAAAACCCTGCAATTTTTTACGCAACTCTTCAATTTTGTATTTTCGCGCAAGTTCGCCAAGCTTCTCGCCAAACTTCCTGGCGCCCCAGCCGAGATGCACCTCCAGGATCTGACCTACATTCATACGCGAAGGCACGCCAAGGGGATTAAGGATTATATCCACAGTGGAGCCGTCCTCAAAATAGGGCATATCCTCCACTGGCACGATCTTTGAGACAACGCCCTTGTTGCCATGCCGGCCAGCCATCTTGTCACCCACTGAAAGTTTACGTTTCATGGCTACAAAGACCCTGACCATCTTGATTACTCCGGGCGGAAGGTCGTCTCCCTTTTTTATACGGTCTATACGCTTTTCAAAAACCGTCTTGATGCGTTCAACCTCTGAATCATACCAGGCCAGGATCTCCTCCACATAGGCGTCCTGCTTGCTCTGCCCCTTGATCATGATCTCTTTCAGCTTGTAAAGAGGCAAACTGTTCAACATCTCCCCGGACATGACGCCGCCTGCTTCAACAAGCACGTTTCCATCCTTGTCCTTGATTTTCAGGGCAGACTTTTTACCGCTGAAAAAAGATACCAGTTTCCTTACGGCAGTACGGCGAACCACATTCACCTCATTTTCCTGGTCTTTCATAACTGCGGCAATTTCCATGTCCTCAATGGCCCGGGTGCGTTCATCCCTGGCAACGCCCTTGCGGCTGAAGACCTTGGCGTCTATAACCGTGCCGTTCACTCCGGGCGGAACCCTGAGTGAAGAATCCTTGACATCTCCGGCCTTCTCACCAAAGATGGCCCTGAGCAACTTCTCTTCGGGAGAAAGCTGGGTCTCGCCCTTGGGGGTCACCTTGCCAACCAGTATGTCTCCGGCCTTCACCTTGGCGCCTGCCATAACAATGCCTGAGTCATCGAGATTCTTCAGGGCATCCTCACCCACATTGGGAATATCCCGTGTTATCTCCTCCTTGCCAAGCTTGGTGTCCCTTGCCTCGACTTCAAATTCCTCAATATGAACAGAGGTATAGACATCCTCCTTGACAATGCGCTCATTTACTATAATGGCATCCTCAAAGTTGTATCCACGCCAAGGCATGAACGCCACCACCATATTCTTGCCAAGGGCAAGCTCTCCATATTTTGTGGAAGCGCCATCGACCAGGACTTCGCCCCTTTTCACACGCTGACCCGGATGGACAATGGGCGTCTGGTTAAGGGTAGTGGTCTGGTTTGATTTCTGATACTTTGCGAGCTTGTGAATCTCCACCTCAACAGGGCTGTCCTCATCCTCATCGTATGCCACCACAAGCCTTGCGGCATCAACGTCTTCTATCCAGCCATCTTTCTTTGCGACAATGGTAATTCCCGAATCCACAGCCACCTTGCGTTCAATGCCAGTGCCTACGACAGGTGGATCAGTGATAAGGAGCGGAACCGCCTGACGCTGCATGTTACACCCCATCAACGCCCTGTTGGCATCGTCATTTTCCAGAAAGGGGATCAACCCCGCGGCAATACTTACAAGCTGGTTGGGGGCCACATCCATTGCCGTGGCCTCTGCAACGGATGTTATAAGGAACTCGCCCTTTTTCCTCACACCAATCTGTTTGTCAAGTATGATGCCGTCTTCATCCACATTGGCGGTTGTCTGGGCTATGACCTCGTTTTCTTCCTCGCTGGCAGTCATAAACCTGATCTTGCCAGTCAGTCTCTTGCCAACCACCTGACCGTCGTTATCCAGGACATCCTCAAGTTCCTGATAGGGGGTCTCTATAAAACCGTAATCGTTTATCCGGCCATAGGAACTTAAGGAGACAATCAAACCGATATTGGGGCCTTCAGGGGTCTCAATAGGACATATGCGCCCATAATGGGTAGGGTGGACATCCCGAACCTCAAAACCGGCGCGTTCCCTGGAAAGACCGCCAGGCCCGAGGGCCGAGAGCCGTCTTTTGTGGGTAATCTCCGAAAGGGGATTGGTCTGGTCCATGAACTGTGAAAGCTGGCTGGAGCCAAAGAACTCCTTTATGACCGATGTGATAGGTTTGGGATTTACAAGATCGTTGGGCATCAACGCCTCGATCTCCTGCAGGGTCATGCGTTCCTTTATGGCCCGCTCCATTCTTACGAGTCCGATCCTGTACTGGTTCTCTATCAGTTCGCCAACAGACCTTACGCGCCTGTTTCCAAGATGGTCGATGTCATCAACCTTGTCCTGGGTCTCCTTTATCCGCACCAGCTCCTTTACAGTGGCAAGTATATCCTCCCGTGTAAGCACCCTTTGTGTCAGGGGGATATTGTCATTCAAACGCTGGTTCATCTTGTAGCGGCCAACCTCTGAAAGATCATAGGTATCAGGATTAAAGAAAAGATTGTTGAAAAATTTCTCCGCAACCTCGGCAATAAGTGGACTGCTTGGACGCATACGGCGATATATTTCAAAGACCGCCTCCTCCTGACCGTCCTCAAGCTTGTCAGCAACGAGGGTGTCGCGCATAAAGGCATGTGAGGTGACACCGTCTATGAAAAGTACTGTAACCTCTGAAAAGCCTCTTTCCTTCAGTTCGTCCACATCTTCCTGAGACAAAACGGTATTTGAAGGCACAAGGACATCTCCGGTTGCGGTATCAACAATATCGGACATGGTAATCTTGCCGACCAGCACGTCGGATTCAACCGGAACCCTGTCAAGACCCAGCTCTGCCATCTTCCTGAGGGTCTTTTTGAATATTTTTCTACCCTGCTTTACAAGTATTTCACCTGTTTCAGGGTTAATGATATCAAGCTCAGCCTTTTTACCCTTGAGCAGTTCAGGATTCACCTTTTGATATATGAGGTCACCTTCAAGATAATATACATCCGGAGTATAAAACTCCTTCAAGATATCCTCAGTACTGTAACCCAGGGCCTTGAGAAGGATTGTAGCCGGAAATTTTCTGCGCCTGTCAATACGAACATGCAGTATATCCTTGGGATCAAATTCAAAATCTATCCATGAGCCCCTTACAGGAATAATCCTGCATGAATAAAGGACCTTGCCGCTGGCATGACTCTTTCCCTTGTCATGGCTGAAGAAAACGCCGGGGGAACGCTGCAACTGGCTCACCACAACCCGTTCAGTGCCATTGACAATAAAAGTTCCATTCCGGGTCATGAGGGGAAGGGTGCCGAAATATATCTCCTGCTCCTTGATATCCCTGAGGCTCTGCACCCCGCTCTCCTTGTCAACATCATATGAAAGCAGACGCACCACTATCTTCATGGGAGCTTCATAGGTATTTCCCCTTGTCAGGCACTCCTCTTCAGAATACTTGGGCTCGCCGATCCTGTATTCCACGAACTCCAGTGACGAGGCCCCTGTAAAATCCTTTATGGGGAATACACTCCTGAAAGCCGACTGAAGACCCGCATCCTCTCTCGCTTCCGGTGCGACATCCCTCTGCATGAAACGTTCATAGGATTTCTGTTGCATCTCAATCAGATGGGGAATATCCACGACCTGTTTAATATGACCAAAATTTTTTCTAACGGGAAGAGTTTGAAGCTTTATCATAAGGCGATGATTTCACTTGTTAAGAGCATCCTGAAACCTGCCGCAAGACCTTACAAGGCGACATCCGGTTTCAAAAAACTCTGTTGAGTTGAAGATATACTGTTAAACTGCACACAAAACCTGAAAAACAGTCTTCCGGCTTCCAGGCACATGCAAAAGGCAGTCCGTTATCTGTACCACAGGCAGATATCGCTGAATTATCCACAAAGACGCAATGATATCTTAAGGTTATGATCCAGGGATATTCGGGATTATTTACAGGAAAAACTCATCCTGAAAAAACATAAAAAGGAGCCTGCCCCGAAAACAGACTCCTTTTGCATACTGTCAGACATATCAGCTTATTTCAACTGTGGCGCCTGCGCCTTCCACCTGCTCCTTGATCTTTTCAGCCTCTTCCTTGGATACAGCTTCCTTGATAGGCTTTGGAGCACTTTCAACAAGCTCCTTGGCCTCCTTGAGACCCAGACCGGTTACAGCGCGCACTTCCTTGATAACCTTGATCTTCTGGCCACCGATATCCTTCAGGATTACATCAAACTCAGTCTTCTCCTCGGCAGGAGCGCCTGCATCGCCTGCCGGAGCTGCACCGGCAGCGGCGACTGCCACAGGAGCGGCAGCAGATACGCCGAATTTCTCTTCAAGTTCCTTTACAAGCTCTGAAAGCTCAAGAACGGTCATATTGGAAATAAACTCGATTACATCTTCTTTGGTAACAGACATTTTTATTATATCCTCCTGGAATATTTTCTATTATTTACTGTGCACACCCTCTTGTACAGACGGCATATAATATAGTTAATAACAAGTATTACTGTTTCTGTTCCTCCAAGGCCTTGAGGGCGTAAAGAATTTTTCTTGGAATTCCTGAAAGCGCCTGTACAAGGCTTGTTGGCGTAGCGACAAGCACAGAAAGCAGTTGTGAAAGCAGCACCTCACGGCTGGGCAGCTTGGAAAGCGCCTCTATAGCAGCGGCATCCATAAGATTACCGTTAAGTATCCCGGCCTTGATCTCAAAGCCCTCCGCATCCTTGGCGAAATCAACAAGCACCTTGGCCACGGCAACAGGATCATCCTTGGCAATGGCTACTGCATTGGGGCCTATGAATGAACCTGAAAGTTCTTCCACATGCGTACCCTTGGCAGCCAGTTTGAAGAGAGTATTTTTACACACTTTGTACTCTCCGTTGGCATCCCGCATCCTGGCGCGCAACTCTGTTATATCAGCTACATTTACTCCCTGGTAATGAACCGCAATAACAGATACTGAATCTTCAAAACTGTCATGCAATTCCTTTACAAGGACTTCCTTTTGACTCTTGGTTAATGGCAAAGTTATCCCCCCTTTCAGCCACAGGCAGTTTATAACCGCCAAAGGCAGAAGGCTGTTTCATGTCTCGGCAGGTGAACAGACAATGTTCATTAAATACCTGAAAGCATACCTACTGTCTCTGACAAACCGGCGCCACCTGTCTGGCGCCATAAATATAAAGGCAGACCATGTCTGCGATCATAGCCGGGCTTGTCCATAAAGGGTCAACATGTCAGCTTCCCAACGTTCACAGGGGGAAACTGAACCATCGACCGTACGGCTGTTTTCAGCAGCCATAGCTATATAACAAGATTCAATCTTATGGACAGGCACCAACTAACTGTAATTATCTCTTTATAACACCCAAACTTCCCGATGATATCTATTATCAGGCCGTAGCCGCGCTCTTCAACTCCGAAGGTTCAACCTTTACCCCGGGCCCCATGGTGGAAGACAGGGCAAGGGCCTTAACATAGGCGCCCTTACTGGTTGCAGGTTTAAGCCTTAAGACCGTGTCAGCCAGGGCGCTGAAATTTTCTTTCAGTTTCTGTGGCCCAAAGGATACCCGGCCTATGGGGGCATGAAGCACCCCTGCCTTGTCAACCCTGAAATCCACTTTTCCGGCCTTTATATCATTAACGGCCTTGGCTATATCAAAGGTGACCGTGCCTGTCTTGGCATTGGGCATCATTCCGCGTGGCCCAAGGATACGACCGATCTTGCCCACGGCTGCCATCATGTCAGGAGTGGCTACGACCTTGTCAAACTCAAGCCATCCCTTCTGAATCTTCTCCACGAGGTCGTCTCCGCCCACAAAATCAGCGCCGGCGTCTTCGGCCTCCTTGATCTTCTCCCCCTTTGCGAAGACAAGAACCGTTACAGAGCGACCCGTACCATGTGGGAGCACTACGGAACCCCTGATGTTCTGATCTGCCTTACGTGGATCAACACCAAGATTTACCGCCACATCAACGCTCTCATCAAATTTGGCGTATGAAGCCTTCACCACCTCTTCAAGGGCCGCATCCAACTCATATTTCTTGCTGCTGTCCAGTTTTTCCCTGGCAGCAGTTATCTTTTTTCCAGCCTTAGCCATGATACCTCCTTATGCCTGGACCTCGATTCCCATGCTTCTCGCCGTTCCCATAACCGTGCGCACAGCAGCGTCCATATCAGCGGCCGTAAGATCGGGCATCTTGATTTTTGCGATCTCTTCAACCTGGGCCATGGTCACCTTGCCCACCTTCTCCCGGTTGGGAACGCCTGATCCCTTTTCCAGTTTCGCAGCCTTTTTCAGAAGCACCGCCGCAGGAGGTGTCTTCATAATAAAGCTGAAAGACCTGTCGGCATAAACCGTAATTACAACAGGAATTATCATGCCTGCCTGATCCGCAGTCTTGGCATTGAAGGCCTTGACAAATTCCATAATGTTAACACCATGCTGACCAAGAGCAGGACCAACCGGCGGCGACGGATTCGCTCCTCCGGCAGGTATCTGGAGTTTAATATATCCTGCAATTTTTTTAGCCATTTTCGTGACTCCTTATCTGATATTCAAAAGGGTATGGATTAACCGGCCTTCTGCACATGACCAAACTCAAGCTCAACAGGAGTCGATCTGCCAAAGATGGAAACCATCACCCTTACTTTTCCCTTTTCAGGTCTTACTTCATCTATTACGCCATTAAAGTTGGCAAAGGGACCTTCTGTAACAATCACATGTTCCCCGGGCTGATAGTTATATTTGGGGATTGGTGTCTGGGTCCGCTCCTCCATCTGCTGAATGATCTTTCTGGCTTCATGTTCAGGCAGTGGCACAGGCTTGTTTTTAGCGCCTATAAAACCAGAAACCTTTGGCGTATCCTGGACAAGATGCATTGACTCATCAGTCAGCTCCATATTAATCAATATATAACCGGGATAGACCTTTCTGGAGGATGTCTTGCGCTTACCCTTTACAACCTCAACCACATTCTCTGTAGGCACGATGATATCGTTGAAGTACTCTTCCATTCCGTTCTGCTTGATGCGTTCGGCAAGGGTATCCTTCACCCTGCTTTCAAAGCTGGAATATGTCTGAACTATGTACCAGAGATGCGCCATTATAATCTTACTCTTTTAATGATATTGTCTTTCAGGACATTTTGCGTCAAACAACCTGGGAATATTACAACTCAACTTTTCATCAGAAGAGCAACCAGTTCGGAGAGAGATATGTCTACCAGGCCAAGATAAAATGTGAAAAAGAAGGTGATACCGATAACAGCTATCGTCAGGGTCTTGACCTCTTTTTTACCAGCCCAGCTAACCCTGTCAAATTCAGCCCTTACCTCGGACAGGAATTCCATGAAACCTGCTATGCCGCCACGGCTTGAGGCAGCAGTTACCGAAGGCTTTCCCTGGGACTTCTCCTTGACCGTCTTCGCCCCGGGCAGTGAGACAGACGAAGATGAGGATTCAAGGGACGCTTTATATTTTCTCAATTTTTTCTTGGTCATAACCAACCTTCGTTTCTGAACACAAAAAGTCCTGCCCACAAGACAGGACTGCTACAGCAGGTTCTGACTGCTGGCAGGCCAGGAGGGACTCGAACCCCCAGCACCCGGATTTGGAGTCCGGTGCTCTACCATTAGAGCTACTGGCCTGCTGTTGTAAATCTCAATAAAAACCTTTGCTAACGGACCTTGACCTCCTTGTGCAAAGTATGCTTTCTGTCAAATGGACAATATTTTTTTATCTGCATCTTGTCAGGCATGGTCCTCTTGTTCTTTTTGGTGGTGTAATTTTTCCTTTTACACTCAGTACACTGTAACGCTATAAGCTCTCTCATGTCATCTACTCTATAATCTCTGAAACCACGCCGGCTCCGACTGTTCTACCGCCTTCACGAATAGCAAAGCGAAGACCGACCTCCATGGCAATGGGCTGAATCAGATCTCCTTCAATATGAACATTGTCGCCAGGCATTACCATTTCAACACCCTCGAGCAGGGATACAACTCCGGTCAC
>CAYXYO010000108.1:0-9498 GCA_964469365.1 uncultured Desulfobacterales bacterium
AGCATGTAGTATGGCGCGTTGCCTGACATCTTTTTCTGGAGAATTATGTTTGCCTCTATCTCGTCAAGGGGCACGTGTCCCGGTCCTTCAACCATGGCCTGACACCCCCTTTCCCTTGCTATTTCCGCAAGTTCGCAGTTCAGTATCAGTTCAGCCATCTGGGCCCTGTCAAGTGAGTCGTGTATGGCCCCTGCCCTTATGCCGTTTCCGAGGCTCAGGACGGTGTCGTGTTTTTTCAGTATGTCGCAAACCCTGTCAAAATGTTCATACAGGGGATTTTCCCGGCTGTTTTCCATCATCCACTGTATCATCAGGGTTCCGCCCTTGGAACAGAGTCCTCCATACCTGTAACCCTGTTTTTTCATCCTCTCTATGGTAAAGAGGTTTATGCCACAGTGTATGGCCATGAAACCTATTCCGTCCTCGCACTGGCGTTCAATGAGCTCAAAGAGAAATTCAGGGTCAAGGGCCGAGGGGTTTCTGGTCTTTTTTATGGTCTCGCAAAATGCCTGGTAAAGCGGGACATTGCCAACCGGCAGGGAAACGGACTCCAGCACCTCGCGCCTTATCCTGTCGAGGTCGCCTGCCGCCGAGAGTTCCATGAGTGTGTCTGCCCCGGTTTTTTCGGCGATTTCAGCCTTGCGCCTTTCATGTTCAATGTCGCACACATCAGTGGATGTGCCTATGGATGCGTTTATCTTGGTGCGCAGACCGGAGCCGATTCCAACAACCTTTTTTTCATTGAAGCGTCCCCTGGCAATGATGATCTCTCCTGCCGCCACGCCATTGCGGACAAATTCCGGAGAAACGTTTTCAGATGAAGCCACCTCCCGCATCTCGGGCGTTATTTCTCCGGCAACCGCCTTTTCCAGCTGGTTCATATAACCTCCCTGTATAATTGTCTTTATTGTGTCTGACTGTTTTCAGATTCGGGAAAAAGGCATCTTACCTGTTATTTATGGACTTGCAAAGAGCTGATGTTCTAATTAAAATTGCCCCATGACTATAAAAACAGATGCCGCTAAGGGCAATATATCGGAACTTATAAGAAAATGTGCTGAACATGAGGGGTGCAGCCCTGAGAGCCTGGCTGAATCCGTTGGAAAGGGTACAGCGGTCATACCACAGAACCGTCATGTTACCCTGGAACGTCCATACGCCATCGGGGCCGGCCTTTCAACAAAGGTGAACGCCAACATAGGCACGTCAAAAGATCACCCTGAACCTGAACCGGAGCTTGAAAAACTCCGGGTGGCCATTGACGCCGGGGCCCATGCCATGATGGATCTGTCCACAGGCGGCCCCATAAGGGAGATAAGGCAGGCCATCCGTGAGGCGTGTCCGGTTCCCCTTGGCACAGTGCCTGTTTATCAGGCTGCGGTTGAGACCGTTGAGAAGCGGAAACGCTCCATCTGCGAGATGGACGTTGATGACCTGTTCAGGGTAATTGAGGAACAGGCCGTGGAAGGTGTTGATTTTATGACCCTTCACTGCGGCCTTACCCTTGAGGCAGTGGAGAGGCTGCGGGCCAGACAGAGGGTTATGGGGGTTGTGAGCAGGGGTGGTTCCCTTATCCTTGAATGGATGATGTACAATAAAAAGGAGAACCCCCTGTATGAGCGTTACGATGATCTCCTTGCCATTGCAGCCGAGCATGAGATAACCCTGAGTCTTGGAGACGGCCTTCGTCCCGGATGTCTCATGGATGCCACTGACGGGGCCCAGGTCCATGAGCTGATTGTCCTTGGCGAGCTTACCCTCAGGGCCTGGGATGCGGGCGTTCAGGTGATGATAGAGGGACCCGGACACATGCCCATGGACCAGATAGCTGCAAACATGATTCTTGAGAAACAGCTCTGTCACGGCGCTCCCTTTTATGTGCTCGGGCCACTGGTAACTGATATAGCTCCCGGATATGACCATATCACCAGCGCCATAGGCGGGGCCATTGCCGCTGCCGCCGGAGCTGATTTTCTCTGTTACGTGACCCCTGCCGAGCATCTGAAGCTGCCCACTGTGGAAGATGTCAGGGAAGGGGTGATTGCGTCATGCATAGCCGCGCATGCGGCTGACATTGTCAGAAAGGTGCCTGGAGCCTATGCCATGGATGAGGCCATGGCCAGGGCGCGTCACAGGCTTGACTGGAAAAAACAGATAGAGCTTTCCATTGATCCCGCCAAGGCCAGACTCTACCGTGACGAGGCCGGTCAGTATCACGGCCCCACCTGTACCATGTGTGGTGAATACTGCGCCATAAAGACCTTCAAGCGGGCCATGAAGGAGGCCGGAATATCCGGTGAATAAGGGTCTGTTGGCCTCCCTGCCCCCGGTGCTTTCCATTGCCGGTTCCGATCCGTCGGGCGGCGCGGGCATACAGCAGGATATCAAGACCTTTACATCCCTCGGCTGTTACGGCATGGCATGCGTAACAGCCCTGACCGTTCAGAACAGCCTGGGAGTTGAAGACGTTGAGCCTGTTGACGCCGATCTGGTTGCAAGACAGGTCAAGGCTGTTTTAGGTGATACGACGCCTGTTGTCATAAAGACGGGCATGCTGGCAAACGCGGCAATTGTGGAGGCTGTGGCCGGTCTCATTCCGCCTGCATCCATGCTTGTTGTTGACCCTGTTATGGTTTCAACCAGCGGAACAGGACTCCTTGACGAACCCGGCAGGGACGCGGCCCTTGACCTGCTCTTTCCAGGGGCGACCCTTGTAACCCCCAACATCCCTGAGGCTGAATATCTCTCCGGGCTGAAAATAGAGGATCTCTCCGGCATGAAGGCCGCTGCCCTCAGTATATCAGAACGCATTGCCATGAAGGGCAGGGTTCCGGCCCTGCTTCTCAAGGGCGGTCACATGGAGGGTGATGAAAAGGTTGATCTGCTGTTTCACAGGGGAGAGTTTTTCTTTTTCAGACACGGTGGCAAGGCGAATGCCGATGTCCACGGCACCGGCTGCCTGCTCTCCTCGGCTGCCGCTGCCTTTCTGGCCCATGGAGAGGATGTGCGTGACGCCGCGGCAGACGCCATAGCCTTTACAGGCCGCGCCATTGAAAAGGCTTTCAGGGCGGATTCTGGCGGCATGGCTGCCGTTCCCTGCGCCTCTCCTGTTTCCTGACAGCAGGCTGGAACATAATCAAGGAATATCACGGGGCAAAACAATGAAACTGATAATAACGGTAATAGGTCTTATCATGGTGTTTGAAGGCATTCCATACTTTGCCTTTCCTGAAAAGATGCAGGAGACCCTTAAAATGATTGCAAAGATGCCTCCAGAGACCCTCAGGAAACTCGGTTTCGCTGCCATTGTCGCCGGTGTGGGCCTCTGTTACCTTGCGAGGCAGAGCGGTGTGTTTGATGGATGAAAGTGATTTCAGGCTTGAAAACTACTCTTATCATCTGCCTGACTCCCTTGTGGCCCAGGAACCCGCCCCTGAGCGTGACGCCTCACGGCTTATGCACCTTGACAGGGCGACAGGCAGGGTAAGCCACCTTTCCTTCAGGGATATTACCCGATTTTTCAGAGAGGGCGACCTCCTTGTGCTGAACAGCAGCAGGGTTTTTCCAGCAAGGCTTGAGGGCAGAAAGGCCACTGGCGGAAAGGCGGAGGTGTTTCTACTTCACTTTCCTGATATCAGGGGTGATGGTTCTGCCGTGGCTCGCGCCCTTTCAAGGAGTTCAAAGCCCCTGAGACCCGGCATGGAGATATATTTTTCCGGTCAGCTCAGGGCCCGGGTTCTTGAAAGGCTTGGCAATGGGGAAGTGAAGGTGGAGCTCCTCTTTTCAGGCGACCTTGAGGAGGTTCTGGCAAAAGAGGGCAGGATGCCCCTTCCCCCTTATATCAACAGGCATGAGAGAGCCGATGACAGGTCGCGTTATCAGACGGTTTACGCCAGGGAGACAGGGTCTGTGGCCGCGCCCACGGCAGGGCTACATTTTACAGACAAGATACTTGACTCCATACGCGAAAAAGGGGCGGCCATTGCCTTTGTGACCCTGCACGTGGGGTATGGCACCTTTGCCCCTGTGCGTACAGGGGATATCAGGGAGCATAATATCCATGAAGAGTTTGTAACAGTGCCGGAGGCGACTGCTGAAGCCGTGGCAAAATGCAGGGCAGCAGGAGGCAGGGTGTGGGCAGCAGGGACAACCTCTGTCAGGAGCCTTGAGCATTTCGCAAGGGATGATGGGATGGTAAGGGCAGGGCGTGGCGGTTGCAGGCTCTATATCACGCCGGGATACAGGTTCAGGGCGGTTGACTGCATGATAACCAATTTTCATCTCCCTGAATCGTCTCTTGTCATACTGGTTTCAGCCTTTGCCGGCAGGGAAACAGTGCTTGCCGCATACCGCAAGGCAGTTGAAGAGCGTTACAGGTTTTACAGTTCTGGCGACGCCATGGTCATAACCTGATATGTGTTACGCCTGTGGGTAAAAACTCCGTAATGGACGCATTGCTCAGGAAGGCTCCCCTCCGACAGGTTCAGCCGGACAACCGCCCTTAATCCAGTCCCGTCTCAACAGCCGGGGATTCCAAATATATTTCCTGACATGGATATTCTGCCCCAGGTTTGTAAAAACAGGACGTCACCTCAACAGTTCCGGCTATACATGAGTGGCTGCGTATTGATATTTTCGATTTGACAATCGGGTAAAGCTATTCTATTTTCCTGCGGACCGGATTTCAGAACCGGTGACAGGAGAAAGGAATGCGAAGATATCTGATTTTAATATTGTTGATGCTGTCTCCCCTTCAGGTTGCGGCCGCCGGTAGCCAGGGTGACGAGGATGAGACTGTCAGGCGGGTAACCGTCAGGGTTGACCTCTCCGGTGACATGAAAGGCAGGGCAAGGTTGTGGCTTCCATATCCTGTTTCAGACGCCATTCAGACCATAAGTGACATTTCCGTGCAGGGTAACATGGAAGGGTGGTCTGTTTACACAGACGGCAGGTGGGGCAATGCCATGCTTTATGCCTGGTGGCCTGACGGAAAGCCGTCCAGGACCCTTGTCTTTTCCTTTACTGTCAGACGCTCCATCCGGTCTGACAGTCCGGATGCCGCAAGGGGTGGCGTGTGTCTGGACAGGACATTTTTTTATCAATATCTCCAGGGCAGCGACCTTGCGCCGGTTACAGGCAGCGTGGCGGCCCTTGCCGGCAGGATTGTGTCAGGCAGGGGAAGTGTTACGGAAAAGGCCAGGGCTGTCTATGACTGGGTTGCGGACAACATGAGGCGCGACCCTGGTGTGACAGGATGCGGTTCAGGCAGCGTGTGCGTGCTTCTGGACAGAAGACGCGGAAAATGCGCTGACATACATTCGGTGTTTGTCGCGCTTCTCAAGGCCGCGGGCATTCCGGCAAGGGAGGTCTTTGGTCTCAGGCTTGGCGGAGAAAACCGTGTTGACATTACCGGATGGCAGCATTGCTGGGCGGAGTTTTATGTTCCTGGCAGCGGCTGGGTGGTTGCCGATCCGGGCGATTACCTCAAGGCCCTTTTGACCCGCTCCCTCTCTCCGGCTTCCGAAGAGGCCCGGAGGATAAGGGAGTATTACTTTGGCAAGGTAGATTCCCGCAGGGTGAAATTTGGCTCAGGAAGGGATGTCGTGCTGAACCCGCCACAGGAAGGAGGGCCACTTAACTATTTTATGTATCCCTACGCGGAGGCAGGCGGAAAGGCCGTCGATTTTCTGAATCCGCAGACATTTTCATATCATATCACTTCCGAACCGGTTGCCGGACAGGGTGAAAAATGAGACGCAGGAATTTTCTCAAGGGGGCTGCCGCCTTCTGTTTCTCTCTTGCCGCATTTCCTGCAAGGGGGGCTGAGTTGAAATCGGAAACAGTGTCGTCGCCCGCCATGATTATCGATCTTGAAAGGTGCATGGGGTGTGAGTCATGCGTTGTTGCGTGCGGTCTGCGGCACAATGGCGCGGCAGGCGTCTTTCCAACATCCGTGGACATTATGGAGATCGGACGTTATCCTGACACCCGCATATTTTCATTTCCAAGGCTCTGCAACCAGTGTGACGACGCCGATTGTATAAAGGCATGTCCGTCAGGGGCCGCCTTCAGGCGGGCGGACGGCATAGTGGTTACTGACGCCGGGTTGTGTAACGGCTGCGGAAGCTGCGTTGCCGCGTGTCCCTTTGGGGCAAGGCAGGCTGATCCTTCTCAGGGGATGAAGGTGGTAAAGTGTGATTTCTGTCTTGACCGTACAGGGAGCGGAAGGGGCTTGCCGGTCTGCGTGGAGATGTGTCCTGCCCATGCAAGGATTTTTGGGGATATTAACAGTCCCTCAGGGGAATTTGCCTCCTATCTTGTTGAAAAGAGACTGTTTCAGCTCTCCATGAGGAAAGGCACAGGAGGCAGGGTGTTCTATGCCGGTGAAAGGCGTCTTGCGGAGATGGTTGAGCTATGACAGGGAAGAGAAGCAGAACGGTCCATTCGGTATGCCTTGGCTGCAATGCCCGTTGCGGCATAAGGTTCGGGGTTTGTGACAATAAAATTGAATCAGTAACCGGAAATCCATACCACCCTTATAATACCAGGGGAGTTCCCCTTGATCCGGCTGTCTCTCCGGCAGACTCCATGAAATATTCCGGAACCCTTTGCGGCAAGGGTCAGGAGATTGCCGGTTACATGTCCAGTCCTTACAGAATCCTGCGTCCTCTGAAAAGAGCTGGCAAGAGGGGCGAGGGAAAATTCCGTCCTGTTGAATGGGAGCAGCTTGTGAGGGAGATATGTGAAGGAGGCAGGCTTTTTGCGGATATTGGCGAAAAGAGGCATGTGCCTGGCCTGCGCAGCCTTCTGAAGGACGCGCCGTTGTCATCGGACGCCCCTGAACATGGGCCCCTGAGAAACGCCTTCTGTTTTATGACAGGCAGGTTGCAGAGCGGCAGAAAGGAGTTTATTGACCGCTTTGTAAAGGATGCCTTTGGCTCCATAAACAGGATAGGTCATACTGATATCTGCGGCATAGGGTTTCGCATGGGCAACTTCATTTTTACAGAAGGCAGGGCGGTGGAGCTCAAGGCCGACCCCTGGAAGGCCCGGTTTGTCCTGGTCTTTGGCGCCAATGTGTATGAGGCCCTTCAGCCAGGGGTAAACACCTACGGGGCGGTGCTCGCGGAACGTCAGGCCAGGGGTGAGGTCAGGGTGGTGATTGTTGACCCAAGGGCCCAGAAGGCGTCAGGTCACGCCTGGAGATGGGTTCCCGTAAGGCCGGGGCGGGACGGGGCCTTTGCAATGGGCATGATACGGAGAATGCTGGACATGGGAAGTTACAACCGTGTTTTTCTTGAAGCGCCTAACGGCATGGCCGCGAGAAAACTGGGCAACGGCGGTTATGTGAACGCATCCCACCTTGTTATATGGTCTCCCGGCCATGAAGGGCACGGCATGTTTCTGAGGGCAGGTAATGTTTTCACAGGCATAACAGGTGAAGAGAGGGAAAAATTTCTGGTCATGGAAGTGGAGAGCGGCAAAATGGCCGCGCATGACACGGTTACGCGGGGCAGGCTTGACGTTGATTCTGTTATCCGGCTACATGACGGGAAAGGGGTCAGGGTAAGAAGCGCATTCAATATTATGAAGCGCGGTGTTGAGGAGCGTACCGTTGAGGAATACGCGGCCCTTGCCGGGGTTGACAGCGCCCTTCTCATGGAAGTGGCTGACGCCTTTGCCGCAGATGCCCCCCTTTCCGCCGTATGCCAGTATCATGGCGCGGGCAACTATGTTGGCGGGGCCAGCGCGGCCTATGCCGTTGCCGTGCTTAACGCCATGTCAGGCAGCCTTGAAAGGTCAGGCGGATATTGTTCAGGCGGCGGCGGGACTGGCAGATGGTCGTCAGGATACTATGATCTGAAGGATTTTCCAGGCAGAAGAAGGGCGTATGGAACGCGGATTTCAAGGGAGAAGGCTTCCTATGAGGATACCACAGAGTACATGGAAGCCGTTAAGGCAGGCAGGAACCCCTTTCCTGCAAAACGGATGTGGTTCCCGTTTACAAAGGGCGGTCTCTCCGTTGAGGCCCTTGCCGGTATTGACGAGGGGTATCCCTATCCTGTTTCAGCACTGTTTCTCTATTTTTTCAATCCGGTATATTCAGTTCCGGGGGGATTCAGGTTCAGACAGACCCTGAAGGACAGTGGGAAGGTACCCCTTCTTGTCTCCATTGATATAGGCATTAACGAATCAAATATTTACGCGGATTATATCATACCGGATGTCACCTATGCCGAAGGCCAGTATGGCTGGCTTTCTCCCCACGCCCCTGTCTGCTCATTCACAGGAGTCAGGTCTCCTGCCGTTTCTCCCATGACCGAAAGGCTGCCGGATGGCCGTCATCTGTCCCTTGAGACATTTCTCATTGATATCGCGATACGTCTTGGCCTGCCAGGTTTTGGCAAAAAAGCCGTTCCAGGAGAGGATGGCGGCATATATCCCCTGGAAAAAGCCGAGGATTTTTATTTGAGGGCCTTTGCCAACATTGCCCTGACTTCAGGGGTGGAAGCTGATGAGACAGGCCCTGAGTTTGTGGAAGAAAATTATCCTGTGGCAGAGTTTGCTTCCATTCTCAAGGCTGATGAGTGGAAAAAGACCGCTTCCATGCTGGCGCGGGGAGGTGTGTTCAGACCAGGCGACCATGCCTTTGACGGCACTGCCATGAGAAATGGCGTAAAGAGGTTTGTGGTTTACAACGAGCAGCTTGGCGCTTTGCGTTCATCCCTGACGGGAGAGAGGTTTGACGGAACCGTAGTCTATGTCCCGCCCCCGGAATTTGATGAAAAGGACTATCCCTTTATCCTGACAAGTTACAAAACCGCCCTGCATACCCAGTCAAGAACCGTCTGGCACCGCATCGCCATGGAACTGCATCCTGAAAATCACATAATGATGAACAGGGCGGACGCCTCATCCAGGGGAATGAGAGAGGGTGATATGGTCAGGGTGTCCGGTCCCTTTAACAGAAAGGGCGTGTCAGCCAGGCTGCATGTTACAGACAGTGTAAGGCCAGGGGTGGTGGCTGTCTCCATTTCCTATGGACATACCCAGCTTGGCGCGTCCTGTGTGCGCGTCATGGGAGGAAGCTCCTATGACGCGCCTGCCCCCGGGCTTGGGGCGGGCATAAATCCCAATGACCTTGCCATGCTTGACAGGAGGTTTGGCAACACCCCCTTTGTTGACCCGCTTGGGGGAATCCCTGATTTCAGTTCGTCCAGGGTGCGGGTATCCGGGATACAGGATTCAGACAGCCCCGTGACATCATAAGAACCGCTTGTCCGGCGTTGTTGACAGGGTGTGCCTTGCCTTAGGTTCCAGGCATGCCTCCACGGGAGGCTGTCCTGAGTGGGGTTTACGCGCCCCACTTTTTTATGATTTCCACGGCAAGGGCAGTTGTCCTTGTCATGTCTTCAAGGCGTATGTATTCCCTTGTTGTATGCACGTTTGTCATGCCTATTCCAAGTATGACCGCCTCAATGCCCTTTCCGTTAAAAA
>CAYXYO010000109.1:0-8685 GCA_964469365.1 uncultured Desulfobacterales bacterium
AGAAATCAATACAAAACGCGCAAAACAGGTAGCGAATTTATACGAAGAATTAAAATATACTATTCAACTGGTTACAAAAACAAAGGCTTCAATCCAGATTCAAGATTTTTTGTTTTCAAAAATCATGTTTCAAACGCCAGATTTCACGCGTGCATCAGGTTTATCCAAGCCACATGCTGCAAGAGTTCTCAAAAACCTCACGGAACATGATATCCTAAAAATAATATCACCGGCTAAAGGAAGAAGACCAGCGATTTATGGTTTTACTGACCTGATGGCAATAATAGAAAGCGAACAATGCGCTCCACCCGACCGCTGTTCCGCTGGCGCTCCATAGCGGCATGTGAACTCAAACGTTCCGCAGTCTGCCGGACATGACCTTCTTGGCGTTTGTCAGTGAGGTTAAAAGGGGGATGCAACCGGCTGCGGCAGGTGTTATGATGCAGCAAGTCTCACAACAATGTTGTCCGGGACAGCTTGGGCAGGTAATGTCCCGGTGTATGAGAATGTAATTTGAAAGGCAGGTTTGAAAATGTCAAAACATATTGTGATGCTGACGCTTTTTCTTTTCATGCCCGTCTGGGTTCTGGCAGGCGGCGGGAATGAATCCTCATCCTGGGGAAATGACAGGAGCGCAGTGCTTGGAGGCTATACCATATCACACAAGGGCCTTGGCAGGACGACACAGTTTGTGGAGACTGCCGATATTGTTTTCAGGTATGAACACACCCTTTTTGAGGCAGGCTCCGGAAAATGGTATCAGGGTTTCCACGCGCTTATGGTTGAGCTTCCCTTTTCCGTTGTGCTGAAACCCGACACGGCTGTAATGACAGGCATGAATTTCCTTGCCAACTGGACCTTTACTGCCGGCGGCTCATGGCAGCCCTATCTTCTGGGCGGCGGCGGAGTTGTCTATACAAACGCTGATATCAGGGGGCTTGGCTCAGAGCTTAACGGCAACTGGCAGTTTGGCGCGGGCATACGACATGCCCTTGGAAACGGTATGTGGTTCACCCTTGAGTACAGGTTTCATCACATCTCAAATCTTGGCACCAGGGACCCCAATGATCCGATAAACTCCAGCAAGTTCATGGCAGGTATCATCTTCTGAACTTTCCCGAGGCGTCCGGGCTTTCAGACGGGTCAGCAGTTGACAGGTTCCGGGCCTGTTCATGCAGGCAGTTCAGAGAGCCGGATATTTGCCTGATGAGACATGCCCCATGACCCCTGACAGACTTTTTTCATGTAACCTGGAGGCGCTCTGAAAAACGGTATGTTACAGCGCGTCCTTAAAAAACAGAACATTAACGCTTTGCAGAGAAATAAAAAATGGCTGAACTGACCCTTGTTTACCCCAGATGGCAGAAGATACCCGAACAGACCGAGTTTCACCTGCCGCCCCACGGGCCTGTGTGCGTTGCCGCGTCAATTCCTGATGATTTCAACATCACCTTTATTGATGAAAATGTGGATGAAACAGACTTTTCAAAACGCCCTGACGTGGTGCTGCTCTCCATGATGCTGACATGTCAACTGCCCAGGGGACGTGAAATAGCGGCGGAATACCGGGCAATGGGCGTTCCGGTTATAGGCGGCGGCATTGCGGCCATGCTCCATGCCGATGAGGTGGGCGGGTTTGTGGATTCACTGTTCCTTGGCGAGACAGAAGACGGCAGGCTTGCCGGTGTGCTTGAGGACTTCAAAAATAACTGTCTGAAGCCGGTTTATGATTTTTTTCACGATTTCCCGCCCATCGAGTCTGTTGGAAGCGCCAACCGCTCTGTTCTGAACCGTGAGCGTTATGTGTATCGCGGGGTACAGATGGTTGACCTTGTTCACGCCTCAAGGGGATGCCGTTTCAACTGTTTTCCATGCGCCACCGCCTATCTGGGGGGCAGGCAGTTCAGGCCGCGTCCCATTGAGAAGGTGGTTGAGGAGATAGAGGGTATTGATAACCAGCGCCTGTTTCTTGTGGATAACTCACTGGCCCAGGACAGGGAGTGGGTCATGGAGCTTTTTGACGCGCTCAAACCCCTTAAAAAGAAGTGGATCAGCCACCCCATACTTGACGAGGAGGATGTGATAGAAAAGGCTGCCGAGGCAGGCTGCTGGTATGTCTATCAGGCTGTTTTTGATACATCAGAGGTGATAAGAAACCGTGTCAGGCGCTTGAAGGAGAACGGCATAGGCGTGGAGGCAGCGGTGCTTCTCGGCACTGACAACCAGGACGCTGACTACATAAAAGAGCTGGTGGATTTTCTGCTGGAAATCGATGTGGACATGGCTGAATTTTCAATACTTACCCCCTTTCCCCACACCCCTGTAACGGCGCAGTTTGAAAGGGAGGGCAGGATACTCCACAGGGAGTGGCGCAGGTACACAACCGCAGAGGTCTGTTTCATGCCAAGGCATATGACCCCTGATGAGCTTCAGGAGATGTACGCATACGCATGGGAAAATTTTTACAGTGACATGTCACAGCCGCTGCGCATGGCGAGGCTTTTTTATCAGGTGGTGCAGAAGGAGATGGAGGACGGCACCTACAGGCCGGTCAATCTTTCAGACCGTAAATGGGAAGGTGCGGAAACAGCCCGCGATACTGACTGATGGGTATAGACTGCCTGCTTGTCTCAACCAACCGGGTTGTGAATCCCTATCCGGTTTATCCCCTTGGCATCGCATGCCTTGCCGATGTCCTGGAAAGGGCAGGGCACAGGGTTGTCCATTACGATCTCCTTTCATGCGGAGGCGTTGAGGGGCTTGTATCCCTTCTGTCGGAACGGAGTTTTGACCTTGCCGGTGTGTCAATACGGAACATAGACACTGTGGACAGCTCTGATCCTGTTTCCCTTACTGAAGATACTGTGAAGGTCGTCAGGCTGTTGAAGGCGCATGGAAAAATGCCGGTAGTTCTTGGAGGCCCGGCCTTTTCCATCATGCCTGAGGCGCTTATGGAGCTTACAGGCTGTGATTACGGCATAGTTGGCGAAGGGGAGGAGCTCATTGTCCATGTTGCCGACCTGGTTGAGCAGGGCCGGAGGCCTTCCGGAAGGATAATGCATGGCAGACCGTCAGTGAATTTCCGCGGCGTTGGCAGGTTTAATGCCGAATGCGCGGAGTTCTATCTGAAACATGGCGGAATGCTCAATATACAGACCAAGCGCGGATGCCCTTACAGGTGCGCTTACTGTTCCTATCCGGGCATTGAGGGAAGCACCATGCGGTTCCGCGAGCCGGAGGCGGTCGCGGCTGATTTTTCAAGGCTGGTGAAGGATTACGGGGCGCGATACGTTTTTTTTACTGACTCTGTTTTTAACGATTCAGCCGGACATTACATCAGTGTTGCCGAGGCCCTTGTGAAATCCGGGAACCGCACGCCGTGGTGCGCGTTTTTCAGACCTTCCCGCGTTGAAAGCGATGTCCTTGAACTCCTCGCGGCATCGGGTCTCGCGGCCATGGAGATAGGCACTGACGCCGCCACTGACACGACTCTCGCGGCACTTGACAAGGGATTTGTCTTTGATGATGCGGTGGCAATGAACCTCAGGGCTGTTGAACTCGGCATACCGTGCGCCCACTATATCATGTTCGGCGGGCCTGACGAGACAGTGGAGACGGTTGCCGAGGGCCTTGAAAATACTGAACGTCTGGTGGATTCTGTTGTCTTCGCCTTTCTTGGGATAAGGATTCTGCCCGGAACCGCTCTGCACAGACGTTCCCTGGATGAGGGATTGATAGAGAGCCGGGACTCCCTGCTGGAGCCTGTTTTCTATTTTTCCCCCCATGTTGACAGGGGGGAGATGGACAGGGCCATAAGGGATGCGTGGCAGGGCAGGATTGAAAGGATATATCCCTGCGCCGAGGCAGAGGAACGTGTAAGGCAACTTCATGACATGGGATATGTGGGCCCCATGTGGGACGCCCTTGTACGTCACCGTCTTAAAAAACGCGTCTTATGAACAGGAACTCCCTGTCCTTAGGAAAACGCCTCAAGGCCCTGGGGCACAATATTTTTTATCTTGTCATGCGCCTCTTCGGACACAGGGGCGGTATGGCCCTGCTCCATTTTGTCGTCCTGGTCTATGTGACCTTCAGTGCTGGTATACACAGGGCCACCCGGCCATATTTCAGACGCCGTTTCCCGGATCACGGTCCCTTTGCCCTGTGGCTTGATACCTTCAGGAATATAATGTCATTCGGCAGGGTGCTGGTTGACCGTGGCTGGCTGGGAGTGAACCCCGAGGCTGAACTGAAAGGCTGTTTTACCGGATACGGAAAGATAAAAGAGCTTATGGACCAGGGAAAAGGGGCTGTTCTCATGCTTGCCCATGTCGGCAACTGGCAGACCGCCCTTGCCGGTCTTGAGGAGATGCCTGTAAAGGTGCACGCGCTGATGCAGTACGATATGCAGGAGGTCTCAAAACACTACTTTGATCTGCGCGGAGGCGGATGCCCCTTTCATATTATCAGCACAGACAGCGAGTTCGGGGGGATGATAGAGGCTGCCACCGCCCTTGGCAAGGGCGAGTTTGTAACCGTCATGGGAGACAGGTTTGTAAAGGGTCCGGCGGCTGAGGTGGAATTTCTTGGAGATACCGCCAGGTTTCCTGCCTCATCATACATGCTGGCAGCCTGCGCTGGCGTGCCGGTTGTCATTCTTTTTGCGGCAAGGATAGGCGACAGGGAATATGAGCTCAGGGTCATGGACATGTTCCGGCCGGAATACAGGGGCAGGGATGAGAGGCAGGCAATGCTCCTTGAGAGCGCAGGGAAATTTTCCAGTGCCCTTGAAAAATACCTTAGTATTTATCCGTACCAGTGGTATAATTTCTATGATTTTTGGAAAAAATAATATATTCAATCAGACAGGAGGAATCTTATGAAAAGGAAAGTTTTGTTGCTGGCTCTTCTATTTACGTTCTGCTCGGTTCTCACGGTCCATGCGGAAGACCGGAAACTCCAGTTCTCCATTAAGGACGCCATGGCAAACCAGAAGGTCAAGGATGTGCTGCTGGATATTCCTGTTTACTGGGGCAGCCAGAAACATCCCGCGGTTGTCAAAAAGTTCGGAACCTTCAAGACCACAAAACGTGCCAACGCCTTTCTGAAATCCAAGGAGAGCGCCTGCCAGTGGGCCCTTGCCTCTGCCATTATCGCCTTGCAGGAAAGGGCGGAAAGGGAAGGCGGAAACGCTGTGATTGCAGTGAAGTCAAACATCAAGAACAAGGAGTTCAGCAGTCCTGACAAGTTTGAGTGCCTTGCGGGCGGCATGATGGTTAATGTCGCACTTAAGGGAACGGTTGTAACCATCAAGAAATAGGTTCTTTTCGCATGGCGCCGCACGCAACGCGGTCAGCCTGTGATTATCTGAAAACAGGTCAGGGGCATGACTGTCCCCCTTAGGCATGCCCCTGGGGAAAGATGATTTGAAATGGATGATTTGAAACAACAGATAAAGGAAATGCTTGTGCGCGATCTCAGGCTGCATGGCGTAACCCCTGATGATATTGATTCTTCAGCGCCTCTTTTTGGCGATGGGCTTGGTCTTGATTCCCTTGACGCCGTGGAGCTTGTGGTGCTGGTGCAGAAGAATTTTGGTGTGCAGATAGCGGATATGGATGAGGGAAAAACAGCGTTTGAATCGGTAGATACACTTGCGGATTTTATCGGGAAGAGACGTAAAGGGGAATAATGGCCAGGGGCGCGAACAGGAACGGAGAGACCATGCGTGAAGCTCTGATCACAGGCATGGGGATTGTTTCGGCAGTGGGGGACAGTCTTGACCAGCACAGAAAGGCCCTTTCAGCGCCGGTTGTAAACTGCAACCCTGTTCCGGCCTGGCTTTTCGACACAACCCTCGAATATCCTGTATTTTACGCCAGGAAAGAGCTTGTTGATGAGATTGTCCTTTCAACAAGACCGGATTTTGATCTCTGCTGTTTTTACGGCATGAACAGGACCATGGATCTCATGCTTTACGCCCTGCTTCACGCCCTTTGCGATGCCGGTCTTGACGTGTGGAGCCTCAGGGATGTGAGGGTTGGCATTGCCGTGGGCACCACAGTGGGCTGCACCTTTAATGATGAAAAATATTACGACTCCTGGCGCAGGGGAGAAAAGAGCCTGCCATGTCCCGTGCTTTCCTATGTCTCTTCAAACCTTGCCTCATCCATGCATGATTATCTTGGCACATCCGGTCCGTCAATGGTGATTACCAATGCCTGCGCCTCAGGCACGGACGCCATAGGTCTGGCCTCTGACTGGATAGTGAGCGGCCTTTGCGACGTGGCCCTGGCGGGTGGCGCTGATGAGCTTTCCAGAATAGCCTATAACGGTTTTGCCAGCCTTATGCTTGCAAGCGAGTCGCCATGCAGGCCCTTTGACAGGAGGAGAAACGGACTGAACCTGGGTGAAGGCTCAGGCATGCTTGTCATGGAGTCCGGGGAGCATCTTGAGGCCACCGGCAGGGAGAGGTATCTCAAGGGTTTTTCAAGGGGGTATGGCACGGCTTCCGATGCCTGGCATCCAACAGCCCCGCATCCTGGCGGCCGGGGACTTGTGTCCGCTGTCTCAGCGGCAATGGCTGACGCCGGTCTGGAAAGTCTTGAAGATGTGGCCTTTATAAACGCCCATGGAACAGGAACCCTTGCCAATGACAGCGCCGAGTCCGAGGCCCTGGTTGCCTTGAGGGCCGACAGACTGGACGTGCCTGTTGTTTCCACAAAGGGCATGACAGGCCATACCCTGGGAGCTGCCGGCGCCATTGAGGCGATATTGACCCTGCTCGCCCTGGAGGAAGGCGTGTTGCACGGCACTGCCGGGTGCGTTGAACCGGATTTTTCCCTTTCCGGCAAACCGCTGCCCCAGGGAGAAAAGGCAAGGCTTGAAGGCAGGGTGGCAATATCCCAGTCCCTTGCCTTTGGCGGCGGCAACAGCGCCATTGTACTGGAGTCTGTCGTATGATGAACAAACAGGTTCGCGTGGCCGGAGTCTTTTCAACACCCCTTTCCAGTGACAGCGCGGCCGACCCCTCCATGGCCCGTCTTCTTCGCAGGGCTGATGACTTCACCTTGCTGGCCGTAAAGGCCGCTTCAGGCGTGCTTGAAAAATCCCTGCCCCTGAAGGCCGACAGGGAAGACGGACTGCGCGAAACAGGTATCTTTCTTGGCAGCGTGACAGGCCCGCTTGAGACCAACTTCCGTTTTCTTGACGGTCTTCTTGACGGCGGAGAAGGCAACAGCTCCCCCACGCTCTTTTCCCATTCGGTTCATAATGCCGCGGCCGGTTATATTGCCCGCATACATGACATACGCGGTCCTGCCATGACCATAACAAAACGCACCTGGCCCTTTATTGAGGCGCTCAGAACCGCTTCAGGCATGATAGCAGCCGGACGTATTGAATGCGCTGTGGTGGCAGGAGTCGAACAGACAAGCCCCCTGATGCTCGACGCCATGAGGGGTCTTGAGAGCGGCATGGAGACAGGAGGGAGCGATGCCGGGCCGGACGCTTCCCCTGAAGGAGACGGCGCGGTGGCGTGGCTGCTTGAAAAGGCGGACGCCACATGTGATTCAGACGCCCTTTTTATTGGGGATATCGAGATCCTTGAGGAGAGCTGCGACGCCCCGTTTTTTCTGCTCAGGACAGAGGAGGCGTGGAGGGCGTCAGCAGGAGGCGTGCCTGTCTCTGACTGCGCTGGCACGGGAAAGGGGCTGGCCATGGAAAGCGTCTTTGCCCTTACGGAATTTCTTGACGCTTTGCTGGAAAAGAGGTTTGTGACAGACAGCCCGGATTTAAGATGGATGGTGACTGCCCGTTTTGGCATGTCGTATGTGGATATAGTCAAAGGAGGAGAATTTGAGGTCTGACAAGGATGACGCCAGGCGTATCGCCTTTGTGACAGGAGGCAGCCGGGGCATAGGAGCGGCAGTTGCCATGAGGCTCGCTTCTGACGGCTACGATATATGGCTTAATTACAACAGTTCCGAAGAGGCGGCGCTGGATGTGAAAGAGAGGATCGGGGAGATTGGCAGGAGATGCGAGCTGCTCAGGTTCGATGTGGCGGACGCCGCCTCTGTGGAGGCTGTCTTTATGCCCGCGCTGGAAGTGGAGACGCCTTATCTCTTTGTGCATAATGCAGGAATCACAAGGGATACGCTGTTGCCCATGATGAAGGATAGCGAGTGGCACCATGTGATGGATGTCAATCTGAACAGTTTCTTTTACCTTGCCAGGGCCATTTCAAAGGCAATGATACGTGCAAGGGAGGGGAGGATCATAGCGATAACATCTGTTTCAGGGGAGACAGGGCAGGCCGGACAGGTCAACTACGCCGCATCCAAGGCAGGGCTGACAGCCGCTGTCAAATCCCTTGCCAGGGAGCTTGCCCGGAGGAATATCCTTGTGAATGCCGTATCTCCGGGTCTTGTGACAACCGACATGACAAGGGATGTGCCTGAGGAGCGGGTGCTTCCGCTCATACCCCTTGCCAGGGCCGGCACAGTGGATGAGGTGGCCGGGGCCGTATCCTTTCTTGCCGGCAGTGACTCCACCTATATTACAGGGCAGGTTCTGCGGGTAAACGGCGGTCTTTACATCTGACGGTGTCAGGGGTGGCGAAAAGAAGGGTGGCGATAACAGGCCTTGGCATTGTTTCGTGCCTTGGCAATGGGCTTGATCCGGTTC
>CAYXYO010000110.1:0-7961 GCA_964469365.1 uncultured Desulfobacterales bacterium
ATGTCAGGATAGTCTCTTCCGAGGCAAGTCATCATCCGGCCAATGACCTGCGCGACCAGAGGGACAAGCTGGTTCAGGACCTTTCAGAACTGACTGACATAACATATTTTGAGACGAAACGAGGCTCATACACAGTTCTCATAGGCGGAAGCAAACCCCTTGTAGAGGATGAAAAGTCATGGAATCTCGCGTTCCTGGAACAGGAGGTCAACTGGATAGGCCAGGACGGAAGCAGGACAGTATTAAGGCCTGAAGATATTGCCAAGGGCACCCTTGGCGGCTGGCTGGACGTAAAGGAGAGGGTAAGCCCTGCTGATCCCGCAAAACTTACCGGCTCTGTTGTCAACACTGTCAGCGGGGATGCCATCAGGGAATCCACCCGCTGGGATGAGATAGACGGGGTTGTGGTCTCCGGCGGTTTCAGCATACGGATTTCAGGAACCAGGGGCGACGGCATGCCGTTGTGGACATATGATCATACGACCGATCCGCCAGGCACCACTCCACCCTTTGACGTGCCGGCAACTTTTACCTACAATCCCGGTCCGCCTGAAACAAATGCCACTGTAGGCGATTTTCTCCGTTTTATTGAAGACCATTATCCGGTCTTTGATGAAAATACCGGGCTGCCCATGCTCGACGCAAACGGGGAGCAGATAAACAGGGTGAGGGCAAGGCTTGAAGACGGTCGAATTGCCATTGATGATATAAATCCGGGGGAACATGACATCAGTTTTCAGATTGAAGACATCTCCGGCGGCGTAAACGGCCTTGAGCTTGGCAAGTTTGACGGGCATTACCCCATAAATTATATCGGCACCCTGAACAGATTCGGAACCGAACTCATAAAGGCTGTCAACTCCCAACACGCCCAGGGCGTGGGGCTTGTGCCGCTTACTGAAACGACAGGCGTTTATGAGGCGTTGAACAGCGACCAGCCAATAGGTTACCGTTCGTCAGGATTTGTGTTCTCAGACGAGGTTGAGTCCGGACAGTTTGAGATATGGCTTTATGATGATCAGGGGAATGTTATTGATTACGATCCGGTAACGCCTGAAGTTAATGACCCGCTGGTAATTCATGTCCAGAAGAACACCACAAGCCTTGATGATATTATTGATGAAATAAACAGAGCCGAATTTTCAGGGCCGCCCCTTGGCGACAGGGTCGGACTGCGCGCCCGTAACCTTGGCGGCAGACTGGTGCTGCAGGTTGACGGCACTACTGACGTGGCGGGTTTTGCCTTTGGCAGGGATACTTCAGGCGCCCTTCTCGCCATGGGGGTAAACGCATTTTTTACCGGCACTGACGCGTCAAACATCAATATAAATCCGGCTCTTTACGATGATAACAGGCTGATTGCCGCTGCAAGGACAGGTCCAAGGGGGGCTGAAAGCACTGCCAGCATGAATCCTCTCAGGGATTCCGGCAGGCCCCTTGGCCTTGAGATGCAGGACGGGACGTTTACCTTACGTGTATATGATGAAGCAGGCATGCCTGTGGACCTTGATCCAGCGCGCGCGGGAGTCAATCCTCTGAGGGTGGAAATAGACGCCTCTGTAACATCCATTCAGGATATAGCTGACCGCATCAATGAGGTTGACGGTCTGGTGGCCACAATACATAATGGCAGGCTGAATATAAGCATTGATAATGACAACGTTACAGATGTCCCCAAATGGAAATCTGTAACTCTGGGCGATGATACATCCGGCGTGCTGGACTACCTTGGCGTTGACCAGGCTCACATGGCTCCGCCTGGCGTTATGACCAGCCGTAACGCTGTTACAGCGGTCAACATGCCTCTGGCGTCGGTGCAGTCCGGTCTTGAAGGATATAATGACATTACAGTCGGCAATATTACTATAAAAACCTGGAAGGGCGAGGCTGTAAAAACAGATTACATACATATTGACCCTGAAACAGAGACATTTGAAACCCTGCGAGACAAGTTGAACGCTATTGACGGTATAAATGCCGCCATTCGTCCTGTTGTGATTGGCGGTCAAACCACATACAAACTTGAGTGGGCAGGCACTGACCCCTCTGCCATCGTGGCAATCGAGAGTGATGAGACCGGCATTTTTAATGCCCTGGGCATGGGCACTCTGGATTCAGAGGTCCGGGGCAACTACAGCGTGGATGATCTTACCGCACCCCTTGACAGCTTTCGGCTTGGCATAGATAGCGGCTCCTTTAATGTGTATCTTTACGATGAAGACGGTTATGTGCTTTCAGACCGACTCGAAGGGTCTGTGAGCAACACCTCAGGTTCGGCTCCAATAACCCCTGGGACTTCCTGGGACGCCATTGACGGCTTCAATTTTGCAAACGGCACATCTCCAGGCGCGCCAGTGGAATTTTATATCACCTATACCGGAAAGGATCACCAGGGTAACACGATAACCGGCACATATCAGGGAACTACAGCTGACAGCGTAAACGATTTCCTCACAGCGGTTAACAACTCCTTTGCCAACCCCTCGCCACCGCCGCCTTCCTTTGCGGTTGCCTCACTGGACAGCACTGGCCGACTGGTTCTGACAAGCTCAGTGCCCGGAAAGGCAGTGGGATTTCAGATAGAAGAGGTGGGAGCGGTGCACAGGGACGCTGGCGATTCGGTTTCAGGTCTGGATTTCGGCACATTTAACGGCAATTTCAATATTGAAGTGAACAGTGGATATGATGGCCTTGAAGACATAGCCTCACGGCTTGATGCCCTGGAAGATATAAAGGCGCACGTCACGGATGACGGCAGGATTGTCATGGAGACCGAGGGCAGAGCCGCCACCTTTGTGCTTGCTGATGACACAACCGGCCATGGTGATGATCCGGGTTTCCTTGCTGTCACAGGGCTTGCCACTCCGGCAGGTGGAGAGCTCTCTCCCGCGGACAACCGCAACGCCCTTTCCATCAGGGATATCAGCAGGCAGTCCATAGACAACCTTGATGACGCCACCCTGAACGAGGCGTATCAGGGGCTTGTTGGAACCATAGGCATTGACAGCCGTGGTTTTCAGATGGATTATGAATTTGTAAAGGCAACTGTAAACGACCTGGAGGCAAGGCGTCAGGAGATATCAGGCGTGGCGCTTGATGAAGAGATGACGGACCTTCTCAGGTTTCAGCACGCCTATTCGGCCGCGTCAAAACTCATAAAGGCGGCTGACGAGATGTTTGTTACCCTGTTACAGGTCAAGTAGTCCTGTCAAGGGGTATTGCCTGACTGATTGTTTATAATAAATAGAGGTAGTTACCATGAGAGTTACAATGCAGACAATGTACGGGCGCATCAACAATGACCTTGGCGAGCTTGTGAACAGGCAGGCCAGGGCCAATTCGGATATAACCTCGGGCATGATATACAGGCTGCCTTCTGACGCCCCTGTGGAACTTACCCATGCCCTTGGGGTAAGAAGCTCCATTAACGGTTCTTCGCAGATGCTGAAAAACATAAAATACGCCCAGGGCTGGGTAAAGGCAACGGAAAGCGCCGTTACCGGCATACAGGACAGGCTTCTGCGGGCAAAGACCCTTGCTGTTCAGGGCGCCAATGACAGCCAGAGTCCTGAAAGCCGCCAGGCCATAGCCGTTGAAATAAAGGCGATCAGGGAAGAGATAGTGGCCCTCGGGAATACGCAGCTTGGGGGCAGGTATCTGTTTGGAGGCACCAGAACAACAGGGTATGAACGGGGTGAAGCCCCTTTTGTGCTGGAAGATGACGGCAGGGTAAGGTATCTTGGCAACCGGGAAGGGCTTGCGGTTGAGACAGCTCCAGGTCGTTCCACCAGGATGAATCTTGACGGCCATTCAGCAATTATGCAGAGCGGTCTTTTTGACGCGCTGGATACACTTTACAATGGACTTGTATCCAACAGCAGACCGGATATAGACACATCCATCGGGGATATTGATTCAAGTCTTGAGTGGATAAACAGCCAGATCACCGTTACAGGCTCCCAGGCCAACACCTTCAATCAGATGGAGGCCATGAACGACAACCTGAAGTTTACCGGCACTGAACGGCTTTCTGATATTCAGGACACTGATATCATAGAGGCCATAAACGAACTGAAGGCCAGCGAGACCAGTTATCAGGCTGCCCTTGCGTCCTCGGCCAAGGTTATGAACCTGAGCCTTGCCGATTACCTCTAAACCTGCCCGGTGGCGAGACCCGCGGCCTTTTTGGGGCCCGGTTCCACGCTGGTGCCGCTGCGGTTTTCGTTCCTTTTCAGGCTGAGCTGAAATTCCGGTCTTTTCAAGGGGTGCGGACCGCCTTCAGAAACCGTGGGAACTGCAGGGCCGCAAGACACAGGCAGAGGACTATTATCCAGTTGTCGCCGTGCTCCACATAAAAAGTCCTGCCCTCTTTCAGTTCCACGACATGCCCTGTGGCGGCAGGCTCAAAGATTTCTGTCTTTTCAACTGTTCGTCCTCGCGGCGAGATGATGGCGCTGACCCCTGTATTCGCGGCCCGTATCAGCCAGCGTCCTGTCTCCACAGCCCTGAAGACCGCCATGTCGGCGTGTTGATAAGGGGCGCCTGTTTTCCCGAACCACGCGTCGTTGGTAATCACAGTCAGGATATTTGCGCCATGGTTAACCGCCCTGCGGGAGATTTCAGGAAAGATGCTTTCAAAGCATATCTGCACCCCTGCCCTGATTTTCCCATACGTCAGCGGCAGATGGTTCCTGCCTGACGAAAAGTTGCCTGCCGTGGGCATGTATTTCCTTGCCCATCCAATATATTTTTCAAATGGCAGGTATTCGCCAAAGGGGACAAGATGTTCCTTGTCATATCGTGATGTGACACTCCCTTCCGGAGCGATCATGTATGCGCTGTTCAGATAAAGGATATTACCGTCTTTTTCCCTGATATATGCCTGGCTGCCTGCCATGGTTGCCGCTCCAAGGCCCTTTACCATGGATAACATCCTGTCGCGCCATGTGCCTTTTTCCTGGAGACAGAAGGGGAGGGCGGTCTCAGGCCATACGAGAAGACGCGGCATGGCGCTCTTGTCAGGCAGGGTCTTCAGAATATCTTTGCCCAGTCTTTCATAACGGTCAAGGGTAAGCTCCCTTACCTCCCTGTTCCATTTTATATCCTGGGGGAATGCGCCCTGCAGGGCGGCCGCCGCGATTTTGCCTGATGAGTTCCTGTTATGGTTCGGCAACATGCCGCAGCAGTAATTGAGCGAGGCAACAATAACGGCCATGGTCAGCGCCCCGGTCCGGAACAGCTTTTTTCGCCTGTTTGCAGGGGGGAAAAAGATGTAAAAGAGGCAGATATTAATGAACACAATGGAAAATGATATTCCATATACGCCCCATACTGCCGCGCTCTGTATCATTTCAGGGACGGGGGCAAGGGCATAAGCTGGCATGCCCCAGGGAAATCCTCCAAGTATTGCCTCACCCCTTAACCACTCCAGCACAACCGAGATCCCGGCCATGGAAAGGGAAGGGAAAAGCATATCATGCGTAAAGGAGTGTCCTGCTGTTGGTGTGATTGCTCCCCAGATACCTGCCCAGATGCCGTAAAAACAGGCAAGGTAGCAGGCGAGCAGGGCCATTGCCGGCCATGCCGCGAACCACGGCATTTTGCCGTACACTGATATGGCGGGCGCTATCCACCATATGAGCATGGCAAAGAAGGTCAGGCCGGTGATGAATCCGGCCCTGAATCCCGCACGCCACCCTGCGCCGTGGGCGCTGAAAAGCAGGGGCAGAAGAGCGACGGTTATTATCGGATAAAATGAAAAAGGGGGAAAGGCCGCTGCCAGGGCCATGCCGGAAATTACAGGCAGAAGCGTCCTGTCCCTTTGAGCAGAGGTCTGGTAGCCGCCTGTTGTCATGCCGGATTGAGTCTCTATTTACAAACTATGACATCACCTGATGTCTTGAGCCGGTTCATTCAGCCGTGGGTGTCATAGGAGTAGAGTATCTGGCGCTCCAGCGGAATTCTTGACTCAGGCAGTTGAGGGGGCGGCCATTTTTCGGCAAGTTTTATCAGTTCCGCCCTGGTGGGTATGGCATCCCACCCATAGGCCACCTTTTTTTTTGTTTTTACGTTCAGAAAAGAGGCGTCAAAGAGGTTGGCCTGAACAGCCCAGGGTACGATGTGATCAGGAAAGAGCAGACGGGCAGCGGCGACTGTTCCAGCTTCCCTTGTAATTACAGAACCCGGACCGCCGCGTATGATCATCATGGGCCTCTCATCGATTATTACCGTCAAGTCAACCTCGGATACCATGGTGATCCCGTCTATCTCAATGGGTATTTTCAGGTCAGTGACCAAGTCAGCTATCAGGTATCCCTTTTCTTCAGTGAGAAATATGGCCATCTTCTGGCGAATACGCTCCCTGTCAGTGTCCAGAACCAGTTTCCCGGTTATGGCGCAGGGAATTTTCATATATTTTGTCTCATCAAATGTGGTCCGCATGTTTTTAACCTCTAATCTGAATTCAGGTTATTAAAATAACCCATATCCCTGCCAATGTCCAAAGGAAAAAGAATTGTACAGCATATAACTGCATGCCTGTCGGCATCTCTCCCGGGATTGAAACGGCAATTTGGGGAAAGATGGATTGTCAGGCATCCTGTAGAAGTGGAATTCCGGACCCGGTCATAAGGGTAAGGCAATGAAGAAGATTTTGGACTTGGCAGAGACCATGAATATAAAATTGGACAAAATATAGAAATGACAACAGGTAGAGTGAAAAATTATTTTACCCTACCACCTGTTGTCAGGTTTGGTGTGAAGTGTTCAGGAAATCCCGACTTGTCTTGTGTAACATGCTTCAAAACATGGCAAAGCTGAAATGGAGACCGCTGTACTGAATGTATGCCCGATGTTATTTCAGGCTTCCATGAAACTCCGGAGATACTTGCCCCTGGCGGGATGGCGCATTTTTTCCAGTGCCTTTGCCTCTATCTGCCTGATCCGTTCCCTTGTCACCGCAAAGGTCTTGCCAACGGTTTCCAGGGTGTACTCTGTTGTTTCCCCAACGCCGAAACGCATTCTTATTATTTTCTCTTCCCTTGGCGTAAGTGTTTCCAGTGTCTTCCTGGTCTGCTCTACAAGGTCTTCTTTTTCCAGTTGTCTGCTGGGATCCGGTGTGGTCTGGTCTTCTATGAAGTCCGCAAGTACGCTCTCTTCCTGACCCACAGGGGTTTCCAAAGAGACCGGCTCACCTGCCATGCGCAGTATGGCATTAATTTTTTCTTCAGGCATCTCCAGAAAATCGGCCAGTTGTTCCGGGGTCGGTTCCTTGCCGGTCTCCCGTATTATTTCCCGTGAAGCGCGGTAAACCTTGTTGATGGTTTCAACCATGTGAACAGGGATACGTATCGTCCTTGCCTGATCGGCAATTGCCCTTGTAATGGCCTGCCTTATCCACCAGGTGGCGTATGTGCTGAACTTGTACCCCCTGCTGTATTCAAACTTCTCCACAGCCTTTATCAGTCCCAGATTGCCTTCCTGTATCAGGTCCGCAAGGGGGAGACTCTGCCTGTAGCTGTTGTGATGTTTTTTGGCAATGCTTATTACCAGGCGCAGGTTGGCCTGTAAAAGCTTTTCTCTTGCCTTTTTGGCTCCCTGCATTCCTGTAATAAAATTTTTTGCTATTCTGTTTATCTCCTGCACAGTCAGTCCTGTCAACGCCTCTGTTTCTTTTTGTCCCATTGTTGATAGTTGCGTAACCAGTCTGGAAAAATTCATTCTTATTGTGTCCAGCATATGTTTCTTGAATCTGGTATTTTCAAATACAGTAACCATCTGTTCGGTCAGAAGTTTACTTTTTTCCTTGCTACTGTTGGAAAGGGGGGCGGCAGACAACAGGGCTGCTCTCTGCTCGTGGAGTATCCTGAGACGCTGGTATTCAGGTGAGCAACCTGTAAAATCCGTGGGAAGACTATGAGACACCAACATAAGGTCGGATTCATTGAATGTCTTTATGGCGT
>CAYXYO010000111.1:0-8312 GCA_964469365.1 uncultured Desulfobacterales bacterium
CCACTGCGCCATGTTGGCAATAAAACTGATTGCGCCTGCTATCATGGCGGCCACTGAACTTATGAGTATGTCCCTGTTTTTTATATGGGCGAACTCATGGGCAAGAACCCCTTCAAGTTCCTGCCTGTCCAGTATCTTCAAAAGCCCCTCGGTTACGGCAACGGCTGCGTGCTCAGGATTTCTGCCTGTTGCAAAGGCGTTGGGGGTATCTTCGGGTATGATGTAAACAGCAGGTTTGGGAAGGCCAGCCCTCATTGCGAGTCCTGCCACAATGGCGTGAAGATTGGGGGCCTGCTGTTCAGTAACAGGCTTTGCTCCGCTCATGGCAATGGCAACCTTGTCGCTGAACCAGTAGGCTGAAAAATTCATTACTATTGCGAACAACAGGGCCATCATCATGCCGCCGCGTCCGCCAAGGGCCTGGCCCACCACCATGAAAAGGGCGGTCAATGCCGATAAAAGTATAAATGTTTTGAATATGTTGCTCATTTTTCTTCTCCTGCAATTCCGGTTTTATCTCAAGTTTACTGTAAAATGAGCATTGTTGTACACAATTTCAATAGGCTCCCCGTTAAAAATTTTTATATTTCTGTACATGGAGAGGGGTGAGGGCTCCAGGCCGAGGACAAGGCATCGTGCCACGGCAAGGTGCGTCACCACGGCAAAACAGTCACCTGAATGGTGCTCAAAAAGCTCCTTTACACGTTTCACAGAGCGTTTCTGCACATCGTACAGGCTTTCTCCATTATCAGGCACAAAACTGTCCGGGGCCTTTTTCCATAATTGGTAACCACTGCCCGGCTCTGCCATGAGTATATCCTTCCGTTGTCCTTCCCAGGCAGGGATATCTATATCAGTCAGGGCATCATCTCTCACCACCCCGGCATTAAGGACGTTTCCCATGATGGAAGCTGTTTCCCATGCCCTTGCGACAGGACTGGAGTAGATACGGCTCACCCCTCTGCCAAGCAGGAGTTCAGCGGCCCTTGCGGCCTGGTCCCTGCCTTCAGGCAGCAGAGGGTCATCAGAATGACCGGCGAATATCCCGTCAATATTCGCCCTGGTCCTGCCATGTCTTACAAGGAAGCAGGTAGTCAACTGTTCAATATCTCCATGGCCTTTTCCACATCCTTTTTACTGCCTATGAAAAGTGGCACGCGCTGGTGGAGCTGGGTTGCCTTTATGTCCAGGATTCGGCCTGAGCCGTCCGTGGCCATGCCTCCTGCCTGTTCGGCAAGGTAGGCAAAGGGTGCTGCCTCACAAAGGAGTCTAAGCTTGCCATTTGGCTTCGCAGGGTCCTTTGTGTCGGCGGGATACATGAAGATGCCGCCATAAAATAGATTTCTGTGAAAGTCCGCCACAAGCGAACCGATATAGCGGGCATTGTAGTTTCTGCCCTTTGCGTTGGGGGAATTTTTGAAATAATCAACAACTTCCCGCGTTTTCTCAGGCCAGAACCTTGTGTAGGACTCATTTACAGAGTAGCACTTGCCGCTTTCAGGCATTTTGATATGGGGATGGGAAAGCAGAAACTCCCCAACTCCAGGGTCAAGGGTAAAACCGTTTACGCCGTCCCCGGCGGAATATACCAGCATGGTGCTGGGGCCATAGAGAAAATAGCCTGCGGCGACCTGTTCGGAACCGCGCCGAAGGAAGTCATCAAGGGTTACATAGGGACGTCTCCCCTTCTTCTTATGTATGGAGAAAATTGTGCCTATGTTGACATTGACATCTATGTTGGAAGAACCGTCCAGCGGGTCGAATATAAGGATATAGTCTCCCTGGGGCATATCCTCCGGAATCTCTATAATATCCGCATTCTCTTCCGAGGCCATGGCGCAAAGCATGCCTGCCCTTGACATCCTGTGTATAAGAACCCGGTTTGCGAACTCATCCAGTTTCTTGACCTGCTCTCCCTGCACGTTTATCTCGCCGGTCATTCCAAGTATATCAACAAGTCCGGCCTGGTTTACCTCCCTTGAAATAATCTTTGCGGCAAAGACAAGTTCGGTCAGGAGCCGGGTAAACTGCCCTGTCGCCATGGGGGTCTCTTTCTGATGAAGCAGCAGATGTTCAGTTACTGTTATACCCATGCCTTCCATCTCGTATCTCCTCCTGTGTAATGTTCCCTGTGCTATTCAACGTTATCCGAACATTCTGTACGGTTTTCCTGTTTATTCCAGCTTCTTCGGTCAATCAGATAGTTGTTTCCCCTAAAGGTCTTGACCTTTTTCTTGATCTGGGCGGCAACTGCGGCCACCTCGCCAAAATGTTTGTAACGTCCAGGCTGGCAAGGCACTACCGCAATGGAGAGGGTGGTCAAATCAAACTCCTGATTATTGCCCTGCCTGTCAACGCTCCTGTAACAGCCCGCGTCAATATCTTCCTGATCCAGAAAAAGAGGCATAAGGGATGCGAACCTGTCAAGCACCTCTGTGCAGACTTCACTTTCCATGCCCATTGGCACCATGAATACAAAGTCATCCCCGCCAACATGCCCCACAAAACCGTCATTGCCCGCGTGTTCCTGCACAGTATTCACAAGCACCCTGGCCACCATCCTTATTACCTCGTCTCCGCTGGCAAAACCGTATCTGTCATTGTAGGGCTTGAAATTGTCAATATCAACATAACCTACTGACCGGGCCAACTGTTTGTCAATGGCGGTCTGCACTGCCTTGAGAATGGATGAGTTGCCGGGAAGTTTTGTAAGGGGATTGTTGTCCGCGACCCTGTGCATCCGTGAGTCAGCAAGGGCTATGCGGGTAAGCAGTTCCTCAATGGCGGCATTTGAGGAGATCAGGTCATCCACGGGATACGCCCGCCAGTCAAGTCCGGTGGCCATATCCCTATCAGAGACAATAAGGATTACCGGCAGCAGGGCAAGCTGGAGATTGTTCTTGAGGGCGAATATTACGTCACTGTCAAGATTGCGATGCAGGCCCTTTTGAATCACCAGTATGTCAGGCGGATCATTGAGCAGCCTTTCAAGCGCCACGCTTATGTCAGGCTGGTATATTACCTTGTAGCCCTTGGATTCAAGGCATAATTTGTCTGCCGCTGATTTGAAGTAGTCTGGTGATACAATGCTGATCCTTGACATTTATGATACCTCTTCATGCTGTTTGACCGGATGCCGCAGATGCCAGCCTTGCCTGCCGGGTCATCTCCGCTTCCGAGGCCCTGACATAGACAGGGGCGAGCAGGGCAGGGTTGTCAGGTTCCCCGCCGGCCATAATCCGTGATGCCGCAAGGAATCCCGTGGCGGACGCCCTGGCGAAAGAGAGGTGGGGGGGCATGGTTGACCATGACGTTGCCACACGAGACAAAATCTCCTCGCGGTAGCTGTCAAATCCGCTGCCAAAAATCACGGCCCTCTTTCTGTCAGGCAGATATTTCCCGAGCTCCTCAGGATTGATAACCATATATTCAGAGATTTTTTCATGCTGTTCAGAAGAAGCGGCAGCCCTGAAAACGGCTGTGAAAATCTGATGTTTCCTCGCATCCATTACCGGACAGATAGTATCCCCGGGAGTTGCGGCAACCTGGGCTGCCATGGCGTCCAGGGAGGGCACGCCGCATATCGCAACATTATGGGCCATGGCAATGCCTTTTACTGTGGCAAGTCCTATGCGAAGACCTGTGAAACTGCCGGGGCCAAGGGCTATGGCCAGCAGATCCAGGGAGTCCCAGTCCTGGCCTGTTTTTTTGAGCAGCCATTCCAACGATGTGAAAAGTCTGCGGGAATGGGTTTCCAGGGTTGACAGGGTAATCTCGCCAAGCACTGAAAGACCGTCCAGGATGGCCATCCCCGCAAACCTGCCCGATGTGTTCAGCGCAAGCGTTATCATAAGTAATCAGTGTGGCGCAATACCCGGCGCCAGCCCCAAAAGCCTCATTATATCATTATAAAATACAAGGAGCATAAGAGAACCGAGAAGAAGCATGCCGGCCTGCTGGGCGACCTGCATCTGCTTCATGGTAAGACGTCTGCCAATAACCGCCTCTATCATAAAGAAAAAGAGGTGGCCGCCGTCCAGAACAGGGATTGGAAGCAGGTTCAGAAGTCCAAGGTTTATGCTCAGAAGCGCCATGAAATAAAACAGGCTTACAGCCCCCTGCCTGGCCTGTTCCCCTGCCATCTGGGCGATCATTATGGGGCCGCCCAGGGTGGACAGTGGCACAACCCTTTCAAACAGCTTTACTATGCCCTGACAGATCATCACAGTGATCTCCCAGGTGCGTTTTGTGGCAAGCCAGGCGGCTGTAATCGGATTCGTGGGGTTAATCTCCATGTTCCCGGAGGCTGTTATGCCTATTATGGGGACCTTCACTTCCTCGCCAAATACTGTTTTTATGCTTTTACGTTCAGGCGTAACCATTATGTGAACAGTACGGCCATTTCTCACTATCTCCATGTCAAGAGGACCTTCCGGCCCTTCCTTTATAAATCCTGACAGCTCATCCCATGTCCCGATATGAACGCCGTTTATGCCGGTAATGCGGTCCCCTGCCATTATTCCGGCCTGTTCGGCAGGCGATCCCTTCTGAACAGAGCCTATGTCAGGCAACACGACAGGGTTTCCCATGACAATGAGAATGAGAAAGATGGTGAGCCAGGCAAAAAGAAAATTGAACAGCGGCCCGGCAAAGACCACGGCGGCCCTGTGGCCCACCGGCCTGTGGGAAAAGGAGACAGACTCGTCTTCAGGTCTGATCTCATCTTCAGGATTTTCCCCAAGCATCTTGACAAATCCCCCAAGCGGGATGGCGGATACGCAGTAATCTGTTTTTCCCCTTATGAATCCCCACACCCTCGGCCCGAACCCTATGGAAAACTTGAGCACCCTTATGCCAAGTTTTCTTGCCACAAGGAAATGTCCAAGCTCATGCACAAAAATCAGTCCGCTCAGGACAACAAGAAAAGACCATAGAGTTGTCATCGTTTCATCTCCGAGATGTTCTGAACCACTCCCTCTGCCTTGACCCTGGCCAGGGCGTCCGCCTGAAGTACGTCATCAAGATCATGGATATCCTCCACGGGAAAAGAGTCCAGCACATCCATTGAGACCCTGGCAATATCCAGGTAGCCTATCCTGCCCTGCAGAAAGGCATCCACAGCTATCTCGTTGGATGCGTTCAGCGCTGTCGGCGCGTTTCCTTCAGCCTCGGCCGCCTGAAAGGCAAGACGCAGACAGGGGAAATCATCCAGTCTCGGGGGCTCAAAGGTGAGGTCTCCCATGGTGAAAAGGTCAAGGGAAGGGAGATCAAGTTCCATTCTTTCAGGCCAGTAAAGGGCTATGGATATGGGGATACGCATGTCAGGCATGCCAAGCTGGGCGATAACCGACCCGTCGGCATATTCGACCATGGAGTGAATGATGCTTTGCGGATGCACTGCCACATCAATGTCATTTACAGGAACGTCAAAGAGCCACCTTGCCTCTATCACCTCAAGTCCCTTGTTCATCAGGGTGGATGAATCAACGGAAATTTTTGCGCCCATTGACCATTTGGGATGGTTTACTGCCTGTTCCGGCGTTATGCCAGGGAAATCCGACGGGTCAACTTTCCTGAAAGGGCCTCCTGACGCCGTAAGGACAAGCCGCTTTATTTCGCTGTGGCTTCCTGCCTGGAGACACTGGAATATGGCGGAATGTTCACTGTCAACAGGAAGCATCCTGACATCGCGTTCCTTTGCGAGTCTCGTTACAAGAGGGCCTGCTGCAACAAGGGTCTCCTTGTTGGCCAGGGCTATGTCCTTGCCAGCCTCCATGGCGGCGACTGTCGGTATCAGCCCCGCGGCCCCGACCATGGCTGACACGGTCATGTCAACCGCGTCAAGGGACGCTACCTGTTTGCAGCCATCCTTTCCCCACATCACTTCGGTTTCAGCGGGTATCATCTCCCTGAGCCGGCCGGCAAGTTCTTCTGACATGACCGAGACGCACTCCGGCCTGAATTCACGCACCTGTTCGGCAAGCAGCTCTATGTTTTGACCTGCCGCCAGACCGGCCACTGCTATCTCGCCTCCGGAACGCCTCACTATGTCAAGGGTGTTTGTGCCAATGGAACCTGTTGAGCCAAGAACAGATATTGTTTTTTTCAATGATTTCATTTCAGTCAGACTTCAGTTCAGGTTTTCAGGGGCCTGGTTTGAATACGTTCATGGAAAGCAGGAAATGGAAAAACGGGGCCGCGAGAAGCAGCGCGTCCACCCTGTCGAGGAAACCTCCGTGGCCTGGCAGCAAACAGCCTGAATCCTTCACCCCGCATGCCCGTTTCACAACAGACTCCGCCAGATCTCCAATCTGTCCGGTTATGCCAACTGCCATGGCGGCAGGTATCAGCATAAACGGTGATGCGTCATGTCTGAACAGTATCAACCAGAGAACCGCGGCCCCGGCGGCGTTCAACATTACGCCTCCAAGGGCGCCTTCAACTGTCTTGCCTCCGCTGACCGCCTTGCAGAGCTTGCGCCTGCCCATTGCCTTTCCGGTATAGTATGCCCCCGCGTCTCCAAGAAATATAACAGTCAGGAGAAAAAATATCCACTCCCTTCCAATGGGCATATAACGTATGAGAAGTATAAAGGAGGCGCAGACACCTATGTACAGTGCCCCGAACATGAAACGCGTCATGAAGAGAAAGGGATTTTCCTGCCTGCTGTAAGTGGCCAGGGTAAGCAGCACGGAAACGACAAGGACAAGATAGACCGCAAATGGAAGCATGGCCGCGTCCCTTGCCAGCATTACCGAGGCAACAGGCAGAAGGCCTGCCGCAACACCCGCCATTACAAGTTTGCCTGATGAAGGAAAATTGATGCAGTAGAATTCATACAGACATAAACCGGTCACCATGAGTACTGTAATGGCAAAGGCCAGCGCGCCTCCCCAGAAAATGATTGATGCCGCAAGGGGAACCAGGACAGCGGCTGTCAGGATTCGCTTGCTGTGCATATCTGACGGTTTATCTGGTCGCCGGTAAGGCCAAAACGTCTTTCCCGGCTTTCAAAGGATCTGAGGGCCTTTAAAAACTCTTCCCTGTTAAAATCAGGCCACAGGGTTGAGGTAACATAGAGTTCGGCATAGGCGGACTGATAAAGAAGAAAATTGCTCAACCTGAACTCCCCGCTTGTCCTGATGATAAAGTCGGGGTCAGGAAGATCTGATGTGTCAAGATAGGCTGAAACGAGCTGTTCATTGATGTTTTCAGTATCAAGTTTGCCGGCAAGGCACTCCTCGGCCATCTTTCTGAAGGCCTTTACCAGTTCGTGCCTGCCTCCGTAACTAAGGGCAAGGGTCAGAATCATGCCGGTGTTTTCAGATGTGGTTTCCATCACTTCCTCAAGGATATCCTGCACCTTTGCTGGAAGCATGGAAATCTCCCCGATGGTCTGGAGCCTGATATTGTTTTTCACCATCTCCGTCAGTTCATTCTTCAGGTATTCATGGAGTAGCTCCATGAGGGTTCCCACCTCAGAGGCAGGCCTTTTCCAGTTCTCCCTGGAAAAGGCGTAGAGGGTAAGGGCCTCTATGCCCAGCTCCCGCGCTGTGATAACCGTTTCCCTGGCGGTCCTGACCCCTCTCCGATGTCCCATCACCCTGGGCATCCCCCTTTTTTTGGCCCATCTGCCGTTGCCGTCCATGATGATACCTATGTGACGCGGCAGTATCTCAGGCACTCCACCCCCGTTTTTCATGTCAGAAATCCATGATCTCTTTCTCTTTGCCACCTATTATTTCATCTATCTTTTTTATGTGGCTGTCGGTAATCTTTTGCACCTCATCCTGCTGACGGTACATGTCATCCTCGGATATCTCCTTGGCCTTCTTCTGTTTTTTCAATTTTTCAATGGCATCGCGCCGTATGTTGCGCACAGCCACCTTTGAATCCTCACCCATCTTCCGGACCTGTTTCACCAGTTCCTTCCTGCGTTCCTCGGTAAGGGGCGGGATATTGATGCGTATCATTTTACCGTCATTGCCCGGGGTAAGCCCCAGATCAGAAGCCAGTATAGCCTTTTCAATATCTCCAAGTATGTTTCCGTCCCATGGCTGCACTGTAAGCATGTGGCTTTCAGGAACGGCAACCGAGGCAACCTGATTGAGTGGCATCCTGCTCCCATAGTAATCAACGGTGATTCCTTCCAGAAGAGAGGCGGATGCCATGCCTGTCCTCACGTGTGACAGATCCCTCTCCAGGGCATCAAGGGCCTTGTCCATTTTCTTGTCTGCATCTGAAAGTACGCTCATAATTTCCCCCAGAGGTATATACTGAATAAATAATTTTTTAAAAGATAAGCTGCCTTG
>CAYXYO010000112.1:0-11241 GCA_964469365.1 uncultured Desulfobacterales bacterium
CATGGTTATGGCAGGTGAAAAAACCCCTGAAAATGCTGTGCTGTGGGCCTGGTGGGATCACGGTTATCCCATTATATACTTTGCCAACAGAGCGACCATAAACGATGGCGCCATACACAGCGCTGAACGTTCAGTGTATAACGCCATACCATACACTACAGACAACATGCGCTACGCCGCGAACTTCATGCAGTTCTATACGGTCCATGGCATGGCAGGCATGGACCGCATATACAGGGCCTTGGGAAACGACCACGAAAAGGGCATGGCCATGGTCAGAAAGGCCCTTGGCGCAGGACCAGAGGCGGCAAAAGATATTGTTTCCCGGGCCGGCCTGGAACCTGACGGGGATCTGAAAACGCCTGAACAGTGGATCAGCTTTCTCTTTCCTGACCAGGGCCCGCCTGTCTATCTCTTCGTGGACTGGAGACTTACATTGACTTCCCACTGGTGGTTCTGGTTAGGTTCCTGGGACATACCTAAGCACGATGGCATACATCCACTATACAAGCCCTTTTACAACATGAAATTTGAAGACATGGAGGCAAAAAACGACATGGGCGTATCCTTCAGCTTCCGCAATGGAGAACTACATATTCAGAATCGCAAGGCCATGATAAACAGGGCCATACTGAATGACGGTATGATAGTCAGGACCTTTCAATACGACAGCAACAGTAACAGACAGAACAGGACGCTGTCATTTGAGATGTTCAAACCATCAGGTTTTGCCGCGGTTGAGGACCAACACATCTCAAAATCGGTATTTAACAGGCTCTTTATAAGGCACCAGCCTGACAAGCGTTATTTTACGCCTGTGGCAGTAAACACTCCGGCCTTCCAGATATGGCGGGTCAACGGCGAACATGCGGGGCATGCAGGTCAATGAAGGTCTCTGTTATCATACCGGCCTTTAATGAAGCGGCTGTTATAGGCAAGACCGTCTCCCGCATAAAAAAACTCTATCCGGGTTATGAGATACTGGTTGTGAATGACGGCAGCAGCGATCAGACTGCCTCTGTTGCTGAAAAGGCAGGCGCGAGGGTGATAAGCCACCCCTACAATATGGGAAACGGGGCTGCCGTAAAGACAGGCATCCGTAACGCTTCAGGCGAGACCCTGGTGCTGATGGACGGAGACGGCCAGCACAGGCCGGAAGATATCAGGACGCTCCTTGAGGCATCCGGGGATTACGACCTGGTTGTAGGCGCGAGGGACAGCAGTGGACAGGCATCAATAAAAAGACGGGTTGCAAACTGGTGCTACAACAAACTTGCCTCCTTCATCACCAATTTCAATGTACTGGACCTTACTTCAGGTTTCAGGGTCTTTAACAGAAAAACCGTAACCCAGTTTCTGCCGCTTTTTCCCAACTCCTTTTCATATCCCACCACCAGCACTCTGGCATATCTCAGGAACGGCTACACTGTGAAATACATCCCGGTAACAGTTCTTAAACGCACAGGCGAAAGCAAAATCAGGATCATAAGGGACGGAACAAGGTTCCTTCTCATACTGATAAGGATTGCCACCCTCTATTCACCCCTGAAGATATTTCTCCCTGTAAGCTTCATGTTCATACTGACAGGCCTGCTGAACTACATATATACATATATAGTCGCATCGCGTTTCACAAACATGTCGGCCATGCTGATAAGCATGGGAATCATAACCTTTCTCCTGGGCATGATATCCGAACAGATTACCCAGGTGCATTATGACCGGGCAAACGACAGAGATGAAAAAAAAGAATAATGCCTTTTCAGGACTCCTTTTTACCGCACTTGTATGTTGTTTTTTCCTGCACGCCCCGGCCCATGCTGTAAAAAAGGCAGACCCGCGAAAAGATGGCCTTGAAACAGCCCCAAAATACCAGCCCGGGGAGTTGATATCCCTGCTGGAAACACACGCGAAAAAAATCCGCTCTCTACGGTGCGATTTTACGCAGGAAAAGATACATCCAATGTTCAACAGGCCCCTGGAGTTCAGGGGTGTCATTGCATTCAGAAGACCGGACAGCCTGCGCTGGGAATACACGGCTCCCCTTCCGTCTGTCATTATCATCAAGGATAAAAGGGGAAAAAGATGCGCAGGGACAGGAGAGGCGTATGAATTTTCCATGGACAACGACCCTGTGATGGCAAAATTTTCATCTTCATTAAAAAGATGGCTGACAGGGGACTACAGCGCCCTTGCAGACATCTTCGAGATATCAAGACCGTCGGAATGGTCCCTGTTTCTCAGGCCAAAACCTGACGGAAACGGCATGCCTGCCGGCTTTACCATACTTGTAAACATTGACCCGCGTACTGTCGCGCCTTCCTCACTGACCATCAAGGGACAAAACCCCGCTGGCATTGACACAACCACAATACGTTTTGAATCGTGCCTTGAGAACCCGGACATACCTGAAACAGAATTCGCAAGCTGTCATTAACACGATTTATTCCCTGCATGAAGCTGCCCTTCAAGATATCTTTTGTGCTGTCTCTGCTCATACCGGCCCTTTTCATTACAAAAGGGATAAAAATTGACGACAACGGCGCTGATCTGCTTCCTGACGGAAGGGTGAAAGCGCAGTTTGAGACACTGAACAGGCTTGGGCTTGTCAACAGGCTCTTTATTGTGCTCCGCTCCGACGAATCAGGTCCGGAAGGCGCGATACGGCTTCAGGATGCTGTTGAAAAAACAGGTCGCCAGCTTGAAGCCAACGGCAACTTCAGGGACGTAATCTTCAGGCTTCCGGACGACTTCCAGGAACAGCTCATTATCTCCATGGAAGAGCACTACCCTGCCCTTTTTACTGAAACGGATCTGGCCCTCGCAAGGGAAAAAATAACAGAAAAGGGCATAAACAGGGCTGTAAGGGAGATTTTTTCCATTATCAACAGCCCGGCTGGTTTCATGGCAGCCCACCTTGTATCCCGCGACCCCCTGGGTTTTATACTGACCAAACTGCGGGACCTGCAGAAACTTGAAGGCAATCTCAAGGTTATCCTGAAAAAAGGTTTTTTCACAAACAGCTCCGGGGAATATCTCATCATGGCAGAAAGCAGGCTGCCACTCACAGACTCCGCCTCTGCCGAACATATAAAGGAGATACTTGACGACATCCTCTCCTCCACCCTCACGCCTGACATGACCTGCACAATAACAGGTTCGCTTGAACACACGGTTGCCAATGAAAAAACCATCAAAAGGGACCTGAAAATCCTGCTGCCCGCAGCTTCAATCCTGCTGGCGCTCATATTCATGCTTGCCTTCAGGGAACCGCGTTCGCTGCTTATAACTCTCATACCAATGTTTGCTGCGCTTCCGGCAATCGCATGCGCTCTATTGTTCACAAACAACATCAGCGGCCTGGGACTGGGGTTCGGCATAGTGCTCATGGGCATAGGCGTGGACTTTGCCATACACATCCATGCTGCCCGCATCCATGAGGATGACGGTCACAAAAGGATATTAAAGCCATTGCTCATGGCCCTTGCAACAACCATGACAGGCTTTGCCATACTCATGATGTCAGCAGTCCCTGTTCACAGGCAGATGGCACTTCTCGGTTTTACAGGAATTCTGTTTGCGTCCATCTTTTCCTGGCTCCTGGTGCCTGAGCTTCCTCCGCCTTCAAAATCCTTTCTGGAACTTGCGGAGAAATTTGAAGACAGAAGATTCAGATTCAGGCAGACAGGCAGAAAGGCTGCCATTGGCGTCTGGCTGTTTCTGCTGTTATCCGGAATCCTGTGCTGGCCTCACATGAAGTATGACGGAGACATAAGCAGGATAGACGGGGCGCCGGAAACGGTCAAAAAGGCTGACAGGCTCTTCAGGGAAAAGTGGGGAAACAACAAACCGTCTGCCTTCATTGTATCCACTGCCGACACACTGTCCGGGACACTCGACATTAACGATCAGGTATGGGATACCCTTTGCCGGCGCGGCATAATTGGGATACAGTCACCGGCACCCTTTGTGCCTGGCCCAATACATGGCATGGAAAACATGGCGCGATGGCAAACATTTACCAACATGAACAGGGAAAGGATAAAGTCAGCCCTGTTATCAGCCGCTGCAAAATACGGTTTCAGAAGTGATGCTTTCAGGCCTTTTTTTGAGTGGCTGGAAAAACCCGCTGAAAAATTTGACCCTGAGAACATGATCTCCGGCCCACTCCGTCCAATGCTTGTACCGTTCATAAGGCAGGACAAATCTGGCTGCATGGCAGTCACCATTGCGCCTGACAACAAAGAGGCAACAGACCTGCCGGAAATTCTTGAACAAACAGGCAGGGGAACTCTCTCAATAATATCACCGTCAGCATGGAAAGATGATGTGGGAAGACTCCTGAAACGGGATATTATCCGGCTTGCTGGGGTGGCGGCCCTTGCCGTACTCTGTCTCTGTCTCATCTTTTTCGGAAATATGCGAAGCGCAGCGGCGGCCATGGCGCCTGTCCTGGCAGCCCTCGCTGCCATGTCTGTGTACAGCGCCATTTCAGGCACGGCCCTGAACATGATGCACCTCCTCATGGCCATAATGGTTACAGGGCTGAGCGTGGACTACGGCATCTTTACAACCTGTTTCTTCAGGGCCGACTCCCTGAGGGGAAAACACTCATTACTTCCTGTCACCCTCTGCGCCTTAAGCACCCTGTCAGGTTTCGGGGTGCTGGCCCTTGCCGCCCATCCGGCCCTTTCATCCCTTGGGATAACAGTACTGACAGGCATAGGCGCCGCGTGGCCCGCGGCAATAGTGGTCACGCCAGCCATCCTTGACACAAAAAAAGGGGCGGAATAATCCGCCCCCACAAGAACAATACTCAACTGATACGTTACTCTTTATTCTCACCCACGTCTGTAAGTTCGAGCTGCACAGGATCACTGTTTATAAGTTTCATGTCAAGCCAGAAGGTTGGCAATGACCCAGCATTAAAACAGGGGATATGAAGTTTATTGGTAATAAAATTGAATGTGGCGCACTGGTTGCCTGCTTCACTCTGGGAAGATGATTGATCTCCGGCCGCAAGCCCTGCCTGATAACCTGCCTCATAGGCCTCACGCAGTATTTTCTCATCACAGTTTCCGTTATTCACCGGAGGTGTCTCAGCTATCTCGCCGCATTCCCAGCAGATCTTTGTAATACATATTTCAGCGCCTGTTATTTCAATACGCCTTATGCCAGTATTGCTGTGCAACGCAATAATCTGGGGGGTATGCTGGCTTGTGCCTGTCACAGTATCAACCAGATTGCCGTTATCGTCAAATGCCTCGAATTTCACATTAGTTCCATAGGTGAGGTATATCTCCACTCCTGATGGCATGGTGGATTGACAACTGATATCAGAAGTAAAAAGGATCTCCGCCTTTTTTGAAGCGCTGGCCTCTGTCCAGGGGATCATGACATCAAGCTGTTTATCATTTGAACAATCCGTCACCGCAAGCTGAGATACCGTTCCGTCAGACATAACAGCCGGATATATGAGCACTCCGGCCATGGCCACCTTGGCAAGACTTTGCTCTTCCTGTTTGTAAAACTGTCCTGGAGTTCTGCAATTTTCAGGTTCAGGCTCAGGCTCAGGGGTAATCTCGCCACATTCCCAGCAAATCTTTGTGATACATATCTCCGAGCCCTCAATCTCTATCCTTGATATTCCGGTTGCGGAAGCGAGTGTCAATGTCTGCTCGGCAAACCCAACCGCGCTCTTTGAATCAACCTGGGTATTGTCCTTGTCGTATGCCACAAACTTTGCGCTGTGTCCATGGGAGAAAGTCACAGAAACGGCAACCGGCGCGGAACCGGAGCAGGCATATTGCGGAAGGATTATCTGCGCCTTGTTGGCAACGCTGCTTCCTGACCATGGGACATAAACACCAAGATTTCCGCTATTTGAACAATCAGTTACGGAAAGGGCGTGTATATCATCCTGGCCGGAACTGGCAGGTATGATTATAACGTCTCCCAGGGCAACCTTTAACAGGTTGAAGGCTTCCACCTTGTAATAACGTCCGGGGGTAACGCAATTTTCAGATTCCTGGGGCCCGGGAGTAGTGTTTTCACCAGTGTGATTGCCACATACAATTGTCTTTTCAAGACAGTTGTTGCTTTCATCCACCTCTGACAGCTCATTGTTAGGGTCCATGCACGCCTTTATCACATGGGTTCCGTCAGAAAGTCCCTGTGGTTCAACCGTGGTTGTTTTCCCGGCGGTCCTGAAACTCTGATCAGACCATGTGCTCCAGCTGTATGTCCATTCCAGTTTGCCGTCAATCCAGATATAGAGCCCGCCGCCAATATCATCAGGCACATCGCCGGGTCCAAGGTTGGTGGCTTTGATGGAAAGGATATCCTCATCCAGATATGGATGGGTGGTTGAAGAATCCCTGCATACAATATCCTCCACGGTCACATCAGGCAGAACCACAGCCCCTGTAACCGGCGCGGAAGTATCAGTAAGCCAGACGGCAAAGGCTGTACCCTGCATTCCCAGACACAATGCCGCAACTACCCCAAAGAACCTGAATCTCGCAAACAATGCCCCACACATAAACTTGCCTCCTTTATAACTCTATTAAAAACAACCTGAAACAAAACAAACAGAAAAAAACACGCTTATTTAGAACCTCCTTTTCATCAAGAAGGACACCTTGCGAAGTTGCCCCTCATGTCCATTGCCACTTTTTTGCCGAAACGGGTGATGCTCACGTCTGGCTGATTATGTCACGATAAAATTAGCACCCACCGCACTGAACCTGGCACGCCGATTCCTCGACATGTCATAACCTTATAACATTTCATGACAAATAACCATTACAATGGAAAAGACATTTTGTAATGATTATCCGAACATCTTCATAAAATCCTCTATCCTGGCACGCATTTCATCAGATATGTTCACAAACTCCACGCCCGCCCCAAAGGACTCACATGCCGGGATGGCGGCAGTCCATCTTACAACCAGTTCAATCTCATCAGATATTTCCATGGATTTTCTGCCGGTAATTCCCGTAAGCAGCAATTTGTCTCCTTCATTTACCGACAGTTCCCCGTCCATGGGCCGGAAAGCCAGGCCGCCAGCACTGATATTCATCAAGTGAACTGAAAATTCGCGCATGCTGCCGTCAGCCATCCTTATTTTCCCTGACATATTATCTTCAGGCGAAAAAAATATCCTTGTATATCTTCTTCTTTCCGCATATTCATTTTTCATTTTACATAACCCCATTGAATCGTCCCAAGATATTCCATGCTTCTTTATCGGACACAAGCACAAAAAACATTATTTCTAATCTCTCGGAACCTCCATCATTCTCCTGACTGCCACCATGGCCTTTTCAGCTGTATCTTCCGGGACCTTTACAACGACACTCTCTGTTTCAAGGGCATGCAGAACATCCTCAAGACCCGTCTTTTTCATGTCATGACAGATCATATCAGGGGAAGCAGCATAAAATTCCTTGTCAGGATTTTCTTTCCTTAAAGTGTATAGAAGACCTACCTCTGTTGCAACAACAAATTCTTCAGCCCCGGACGAAGCCGCGTATTCCAGCATGCCGCTTGTGCTCCTGACAACATGGGCCATCTCAAGCACACTTGCAGGACATTCGGGATGCGCCATGAGAAGAGCGTCCGGGTGTTCCTGAAGGGCCTTCTCAACAACATTTACAGCAAGATTGTCATGTATGGGGCAATAGCCGTCAAAACTCCATATCTTCTGTTCGGTATGCCTTGCCGCCCAGCTTGCGAGATTCCTGTCAGGGGTCATGATAACCTCCTTGCTGCCAGTCCACCTGACAACCTGCACTGCATTGGCGGATGTGCAGCATATATCGCTTTCAGCCTTTACGGCAGCGGATGAATTGACATACGTCACCACAGGCACGCCTGGATGTTCCGCCTTGAAAGCCCTCAACTGTTCCACTGTTATCATGTCAGCCATGGCGCAGCCAGCATCCTCAACAGGAAAAATGACCTTCTTGTCAGGACAGACCACGCTTGCGGCCTCTGCCATAAAATGTACGCCGCAGAAAACAATTATTTCAGCCTTTGTGGCAGATGCCTTGATGGCAAGGGCAAGGGAATCGCCAGTCAGGTCAGCCACGTCCTGAACTTCAGGCAATTGATAGTTATGCGCCAGGATGATGGCGTTCTTTTCCCTGGCAAGCTCTCTGATCCTTTGGGAAAGTTCCCTGATTTCCATACTGTTATCCTCAATTCCGGTGAATGACATTAGTTATTATCCTTGACAACCTGGGCCTTTGAACACAAAAGAGGGAATGCCGTTGTTTCCTATTCAGCCCGGTACACCTCCACACCGTCCGGTATGACAAAATGAAACAGGTCCCTGTTTACAGCCTCATTCAACCTGATATCAGCAAACACCAGACGTGTCCTGCCTCCGAAATTATCTTCAAACCATATCTCCCTCACAAGATGGCTTTTCTTCCCAACGGTCACAACAATCCGTTTGATCTGGGGATTGCTCTCCTTTGGCACAAGCACCAGCTTCAATGGGTCGATCTGACCGTTACTCCTGCCCGGAGTCACATGAAACAGCTTCCTTATATCTCCCTTGCCAAAGAAAAAGGCCCTGGATATCCCTGTGGAAAGAAAATGTTCCCTGGACAGTATTGTGACCTGTGACGCCTCTTTCTCATAGAGATATACATCCCTGCCGCTGGTCACTATGAGCTGTGGTTCAGGAGTGTCATACTCCCATCGCATGGAATCAGGCGGACTGAACCATACGCGTCCGGACGCCCTGGTTCCCTCAGCCGCCCCCGCCGGGTATGTAAGCTGCATGAACTCCGCCCTGAGGGTGCGGATGCTGTCATAGGTTTTCTGAATCCCGTCAACAGTCCTGTCCACAAGGGCATGTCCGTTATCATCAGAAGCGGCTGATGATAACGCGGCGAACATAACCGCAAGGCTGATCATGCAGGCTGTCTTTATCATACGATTCTTCATGCCGGTATTGTATCCATCGAAGCAAAACGCGGTTCGTGAAGGGGCAATATGATATCAGCCATCTCCCTGAGCCGAATGACCTGATCATATGCTTCATATACGTTTACATGTGTGCCCGGCGGTATGGCATCCATCTCCATGGCCTTCACCTCGACAGGCGGCTCGAAATTCTCCATTATCGTGCAGAATCCGCTTATTGCGGCAGTGCCAGCGGCAGTATTAATCAGGATGGACATGCCGCCTGCGGTATGGGCAGGCGTATGGATCATCCTTATGCCAGGCACAATCTCCATATCCCCGGAGAGTTTCACATACCTGCCATCCTGATCCATTTCCTCTACAAATTCGGCAAGGTACCTGAAATCAAGGGGATGGGGCTTGTAAAGGGCGTCAAACTCCTTTTCATGGGCGTAAAACATGGCGTTCACACACTTGAAATCATTCTCGCAATGGTCGTTATGGAGATGGGTATGCAACACAATATCTATATCTTCAGGTTTCAGTCCCCACCTGGCAAGGCCCTGCTCAAATGTGTATATCTTGCCGCCTATGGCGCTTTCCCGGTCCTCCGACTGTATAACTCCCATGAGGCCGGTATCAACCACTATCCTTTTGTCTCCACCTTCAATGTACCACACATAAATGGGGATAGTGTACTCCTTGCCGTAATCGTACTGGTATGTCATCATCCCCTTGTCAAATATCTTTGTTCCCACCACTATCGGATGTATTTTAAACTCGTTCATGGCAACCCCTTTCAAAAACAATGCCGGCGACATCAGCCAGCAAGCGGTTAAAAAACGCAACGCACTCACAACCACGCCTTTCCTGCGCTATGAAGCGCCAGATAAAAGCAGCGGTCAGATACTATGTCAAATGTCAAAACCTGAACGACCAGGCAGTGATACGCCTTGGGCCAGGGGTGGAACTCCTAACGATGCTTCAGAACTCCGTACGCAATGCGCATCAACTTTCACATAGCCACCCTATGACTACCATCTTTAACTTTCCTTTTGCAACCGGAGTCCAGAGTTTCTGGCTTCTGCCGAACTATCTTTTAATGTCAAGCAAGAAAAAGATAAAAAAACTATTGACATAGCTCGCAAAAGCAGTTAATCGCATTTTATTAAAGTGGGGCTTCCTGAAAAAAATCTTTTCAGGAGGCCGCTATGAATAGCGAGGGATACAGCTCTATCCGCCAGGATCTTCAAGTGTATCACATTTCCGGTAAAAGTTCTACCCATTCGTTCTGTGCCGACATTTATTGAATTGTTGGTGGAAGCTATGCTTGCCCGGACAGGTCTTGTTACAGTGCTCTGGGCAAGGTTTGCCGGCAGGAATATGTCAATGAGAATGAGACACCCATAGTAACAAATTAGAGTCGTGCAGGTGAAGTGCTACCACTTCACCTGCGGATTTGTCTTGGCCTGTGGGCGCGACATCTGCGCCGTGTGGCGAGATGAGCTCGCCATGGAGGTATTTACCGGAGGAGGGGAAGAAACGTCGGTTGAGCGAGGATGGCCAATTATCTGGGAATCAATCTTGACAGACAATACCTGAAGTGGCTATATTTATTTCCAGTTAATATGATAGCTGGAAATTATTTTACCCGGAACGAGGTGACATGATAGAGACACTGAAGCCAATCATCCTGGATTTTCAGGAAGTTGAACTCGATACCGGGGTGCCCAGGCGTTTGAAGATCAGGGCGGTACCAGACAAGGCCACTGTTTGTATCGGGGTGCGCCGCAGTGGAAAATCGACTTATCTGTTCCAGGTGATCAAGCGACTCCTGGATGACGGAGTATCTCGCGAAAACATCCTGTACTTGAACTTTTTTGACGACCGTCTCCATAACCTTCGCCAAGTTGGACTCGGAGTGATCACAGAGGCCTATTATTCGCTCTATCCGGAGAAGAAGAATACAGAAACGGTCTATTGCTTTTTTGACGAGATCCAGGCGGTCCCCGGATGGGAACCCTTTGTAGACCGCCTGATGCGAACCGAAAAGTGCGAAGTCTACATCACGGGATCGTCAGCCCGAATGCTTTCAAAGGAAATCGCGACCCAAATGCGGGGACGGGCTTTATCCTGGGAACTCTTCCCGTTTTCTTTCAGGGAATTTCTGGATTACAGGCAGATCGACGTCACGGGCCACCTGTCAACAAAGAAACGGCTTCTCGTGCAAAAGGCGTTTGCAGATTACTGGGAAACCGGCGGCTTCTCGGAAGTCGTCGGACTTGATCGGCACCTGCGAATAAAGATCCACCAAGAATACTT
>CAYXYO010000113.1:0-8798 GCA_964469365.1 uncultured Desulfobacterales bacterium
CAGATATGGACTGCCTGTGATATCAGGCATCAACGCCGGACACATACCTGACAACATGCCCCTTCTCATGGGAGGAGAGTATATCCTTGAAGCCGCTTCGGGCAAGGCCTGTCTGACTCCGGCATGACAACATCCGGTCAACTCTTTATTCCAGCATATGTGACAGCGCGATGATACGCGCATTATGCTCAAGGCACTCCATCAGTGAAAAGGCGTCCTGAAGAGTGGGGCCAATGGTTACAGAACCGTGCCGTTCAAGTATCAGGGCAGGTCCGCGCCCAAGGGACGCGGCAACAGCCCCGGCAAGCTCAGGGCTGCCTGGCTCGGCATAGGGCACCTCCACCACCTCGCCAAGGAGCATGCGGCTTTCAGCAAGAAGGGCCGCATTATATCCGCGCCCGGAAAGACTGAGCGCCATTGTCCACGGCGCGTGGGTATGCACAATGGCGCCGGCCCCTGGATCTTCCCTGTAAACAGCAAGGTGCATGGCCAGTTCAGAGGAGGGAGGCCCACTTCCCCCGACAACCCTGCCGTCAACATCCACAAGCACCAGGTCTCCAGGCCCCATCATGCCTTTATGAACCCCGGAAACCGTTGTCAGGCAAAAGTCGTCCGACACCTTCACGCTCACATTGCCATCAGCGCCTGCCAGCATCCCTTTTTCATAAAGGAGCCCGCATACCCTTATGATGGCGCTGACCTCTCCGGCATAACGGTCACTGACAACACCCCTCATGCAATATGCTCCTTCTTGGCCGTGACCTCGGCCTTGATGCGGTCCAGGGTCGTGCGCATTGTATCTATCACATTGCCACGCACATCCCCGGCGACACACAAAAGCATGACATCATCTCCAGGGCTCAACGTGCCTGTGCATATTTCCGCGTCAACAAAAACAATGCCAGGGGTCTGCCGGGCATCTGTCAAAATCTCCGACAATCGCTGCTCATCAGCATTAACTTCAATCGCCTCAACCGGCTCCTTGCATGTGGTGAAGCCCCTTACTATGCCATTATGCAACAGGATCATGCCTGCCTTATGGATATCCGGCAAAGATTTTGCAGCAGTGAGCAGGGAAACAGGGTCAAGGGAAACAGGCCCTTTTAAAATTTTCATAAAAATTCTCTCATATTTTAATTGTCTCAAGATGTTAAAGGTTGCAAACTGTATTTTATCTATTGACATCATATTTTTTTTTCAATATAACATCAAATTTGGAAATGTTGTTGTGTTTATCTTATCAACTTTAACAATCAGGAGGAATAGCTGAGATGAAAAAGCTGCTGTTGAGTGTTGCAATCCTGGCCATCATCATGCCTGCCATGGCCATGGCAGGTGGTTACAGGTCGCCTGACACCGATGAACTGCTCAAAAAAATTGAGGATCTGAGCAGGGAACTGGCAACAATGAAACAGGAACTTGCAACTGTAAAAAAGGAGAGGGCATACGCCACCAAGGCGCAACTTGAGGCACTGAAGGAAGAACAGGAAGAGACTGCCGATACCCTGGAAGAACTTTCTGAAAATTTCGACACGCTTATGACAGACGGCGTGGGGCGTTTTGAATTTTTCGGCGACTACCGTTTCAGGCTGGATTCCACACGTGTGAGGACAAACAGCTACCAGGCGATGTTCATGGATCCCGCAACCGGCATGCCTGTTTCAATGAAAATGCGGAATGAAGACATAGAGAACGACACCCTCTACACCAACCGTCTCCGCCTTGGCATGAAGGTAAAGGCATCTGACAACCTCACATTCAAGGGTCGTCTGACAATGTATAAAATCTGGGGAATGGAAAGCGCCAGCAAGACCAGCTCGGGCCTCTTCCCCATGAACGGTTTCTCATACGACCCCAACATAAGCCGCCGCCCGAACGACAACACTCTCAGGGTCGAGATGGCCTATGTAAACTGGACAAACATCGCGGGAATGCCGGTATGGTTCTCCATTGGACGCCGTCCCACGGTTGACGGTCCTCCGGCGCAGCTCAGGTACAACTACGACAGCCGCTACGCGACTCCCATTGCCCTTGGAATAGACTGGACATTCGACGGACTGACACTTGGTTATGCCGGAGACGCCCTTATGCTTCCAGGCGCCAAGTTCCGCATCTGTTACGGACGAGGATATGAGTCAGGCCTGGATTACTCAGGCAACGGTTCCGGCGACCTTGCGGACACTGACCTCTACGGATTTTCATGGGACATCATAAATGACAGGGAAGCCCACCGTTTTGCCAACCTCCAGTTTTTCAGGGCCGCAAGCATTCCCAACATGATGGAAGGAACCATGTACATGGCTCCTGACATGATGCTTAACCAGTCTGCCTTCAATCCCATGGCGGTTCAGATGATGTCTCCCCTCATGGATACGGAAATGGCAGTCATGGTAGATGCCAACAAACAGGTTGGAGACATATATCAGGGAAGCGTTGTGTACATGGACGAGTTCCGCGGAGTAAACTGGTTCGTAAGCGCAGCGTTAAGCCGCACTGATGACAGGGGCACAAAAAACGGTATTCACCAGTCCTTTGGCCTGCTGACAAATCCCGGCGAATCAAAGGAAAATCACTGGGGATGGGCAGCATACGCAGGCGCAAGGGTTCCTGTTGATATGCTCAGAAGCAAGATCGGTTTCGAATACAACTACGGTTCACGTTACTGGATTTCATTTACTCCTGCTGCTGATGACGTATATTCAAGCAAGCTGGCGACACGCGGTCACGTAGCAGAGCTGTACTGGATATGGGATCTGCCTGAGACCCCGCTTTCAAAGTATGCCAAGGCCTTTGTAAGGGCAGGCTACCAGTACTACTGGTTCAACTACACAGGAAGCGGCAACTGGATGGGTAAACCCATTGATGTAGACAAGGTGGACATGAACATGATGGATCCATCCAACTGGGATTACGCCACTGCCTTTGGCGCGGCTCCCATTGACCACATGGACAACCTCTACCTTACATTTGAAATATTCTTCTAAGAATCTGACTGCAAACATACAGAAGATCCAGGGGAAGGAGGGCAGGAAAGCCTTTCCTTCCCCTTTCTTTTAATGGCTAACCCAAACTTCGCGCCGGAGGAAAATACTATGCCGATACATGAATTCCAGTGCAAAAGCTGTGGATATGTCTTTGAGATACTGCTTATGAGCAGAGATGAAATAGACGACGTAAGATGCGCCAAATGCGCAAGCCCTGAAGTCGGGAAACTTATGAGCGCGCCCAACATGGCAGTAAGCGACAGCGTCTCAAAGGGCAACCCGGCAGGGCAATCATCCTATGTAACACACCATGAATGCAAGTCAGGCAGTTGTTCACAACTCAACCTTGCAGGACATGCCAGGGACTGAGGAGTTGTCCTGAAAACCCGGCAAAAGCCTACTTACAGGCTTTACGAAGATTTCAAGCAAAAGCACATTCCCTCTTGCTCATGTCAAGATAAAAATAACAACAAACCATTTTTTCAGGACATCACCCAAACAATTTTTTGTATCCTGGCACACAGGAAAAGAAGTCCATGCCCGCAACATTTACAGAAAAATTCATCAGATGGCTCTGGAAAAACCGGCACGCAGACAGCACCCATCCATTTCTTCATGCCCTTATAAATTTTCTCAAAATCATATTTATAGTATCCAGCGAATTCAGGCGAAACCTCCTGCCGTTAAGGACAAACTCCCTTACCTTCACTGTAACCCTCTCCCTTGTGCCTGTCCTTGCCATGGGCACTGCCATACTCAAGGGCATGGGAGCCGGAGGAGAACTGCGGAAGACAGCGTACCGGTTTGTTGACCAGGTCACCGCCCTGCCTGACACAGACATGAGGTACGGCATACTGTCAGAAACCGACACAAAACTGCAGGGAGAAGCAGGGACAGAGGACTATTCCGCATCAGGACATCTCAGAAAGGCCATTGACAAAATATTTGACTATGTTGACAATACCAATTTTGCAACCATTGGCATTATGGGGATAATCGGGGTGCTCATCACTGTCATATCCCTTCTGAGTTACATAGAAGAGGCCATGAACACCATATGGAACACATCAGGCAGCCGGTCAATAGGACGCAAGATAATTGACTACCTTGCCATTGTAATAATGCTTCCCCTGGCCATAAACATAGGTTTCTGGGCAATGGCTGCCCTGCAGACACAGGCGTACATAACCATACCCCAACGCCTGAAAGAGCTTGTACCCATAATAACAATGCTCCTGAAACTCCTGCCCGCCATGTTTATCATAGCCATCTTTGCCATGCTCTACAGGTTTCTGCCCAACACAAGGGTAAAAACCCTTCCGGCAGTGGCAGGCGCGGTAATCGGCGGAATCTCATGGCTGCTGCTCCAGGCGCTTTATATCAAGCTGCAGATAGGCGTTGCCCGCTACAATGCCATATACGGTTCCTTTGCCTCAATGCCCCTGTTTCTCCTCTGGGTATATTCAGGCTGGCTGGTCTTTCTTACAGGGGCAGAGATATCCTATGCCATACAGATGTACCGCTATTACCGTCCGCCCCTGCCTGACGAGACACCATACAGCGACACGTCAGCGGCATTTGACATGATGCTTTCACTATGCGCAGCATTCAGGCAGGGTGGAACCCTCTCTCTGTCAGAACTGGCCGGGCACACCGGAACAGGTATTGAACGGACATGGGGAATTGCTGAAAAACTTGAACGGCATGGAATAATAAGGGAGACATCAGGCAAGGAAAATCACGGCAGGCACTATATACCAGCCAAACCGTGTGACGAGATCACCAGGCAGGAAGTGTTTGAGGCAATTTACGGCAGGGCAAGGTGCGTGGAACAGTGTTCGGCAGGGGAAAGGCTGGCCGCATCCGCGGCAGTGGCAGCAGGCAAGGCACTGGAAGGCTCCCTGGCAAAAGAGATGGCGCATGGCTCAATCATTGAAAAAACCTGATTCCCTGACAATATCGGCAAGAAAGCTGACAAAATCAGGACGCACGTTCAGCGCAGGCGTCCTGAACAGGGAAACGCCCATCTCATCCATCATCTGCCTGTACTCCATGTCAATCTCATATAATGTCTCCACATGGTCAGAGACAAAACTGACTGGAAGCACCAGAATCGTCCTAAAACCTTTTCCGGCCAGTTCACGCAGCATCTCATCAGTGGCAGGTTCAAGCCACCTTACAGGTCCGCTCCTGCTCTGAAAACAGAGCCTGCCAGGAATGCCGGTCACGGCTTCAAGGGCCGTTATGGTACGTTTCACATGATCCACATAGGGGTCTCCATCCTCAATCATGGAGACCGGCAGGCTGTGGGCGCTGTAAACCAGGGCAAAATCAGGGCTGAAGGCAAGTTTCTCCTCATCAGACAGCCCCTTTTCAACGCCAATCCGCCACAGTCCCTCCTTAACGGTGGAAGCCAGGGCGTTTATGTATCCCGGATGGTCCGGATATGCGTCTATAATCTCGGCGTCCATGCCCAGGTCTGATGCCGACGCAAGGAATTCCTTTACAGAAGAACCGGTTGTGGCCCGGCTGTAATGGGGATACATGGAGAGTCCAAGCACCCTTGTCACGCCCTTTTCCTTCATGCGCTTCAGCACTTCGGGAGTTCTCGGTTTCCAGTAACGCATGCCGGGATAGCAGACAACCCGCTGTCCCTCTTTTTCCAAAATGGAATGCACGGCCTTTGCCTGACGCATGGTGATATCCGCCTGAGGGCTCCTGCCCCCGGTCTTTTCATAGGCTCCGCGGCTTTTTGCCGCCCGTTTCCTTGCGATAATCCAGGCAATGGGCTTCTGGAGAAAGGCAGGACCAAGGGGAATTATATCCCTGTCTGAAAAAAGATTGAACAGAAACGGCCTCACTGCCTCAAGGCTGTCAGGCCCACCCATGTTCAGAAAAATCACTCCTGTCATAACCCGGCCTCCTGCCTGTGGCCTACCCTGATGAAAGGGAATGAACCAGTTCCATGGCAAGACGAACCTTTTCAGGCGGAATCTGGGGCAACACCCCGTGACCAAGGTTGAATATGTGGGCCTTTGCGGCCCTGCCCTGGTCAACTATTTCACCTATACGGTCGGCAAGCTGCTCTTCAGGCAGAAACAGGGCGCAGGGGTCAAGGTTGCCCTGGACAACCACATCGCTGCCCATGACGGCAAGGGCGTCCCGTATATCAGTGCGCCAGTCAAGCCCCACCACATCACAGCCTGTATCCCTGACAAGATCAAGCAGATGCCCTCCGTTAAAGACAAAATATATCCTTGGCACGCCTTTTGTCTCAAGGGCATGGATGATTCTTCTGGCATAAGGCATGGCGCACCGCTCATAATCCGCCCTGCCAAGGATGCCTGCCCATGTGTCAAATACCTGGACAGCCTGGGCCCCGGCATCTATCTGCGCTGAAAGATAATCAATGGTTACATCTGTGAGAAGCTCCATGATCGAGGCAAAGAGCTCAGGCTCCTCAAAGAGCATGCGTTTTATATTCACAAAACTCTTTGTGGTGCCGCCCTCGATCAGATAGGATGCAAGGGTAAAGGGTGCCCCGGAAAAACCTATGAGTGGAACCCGTCCCTCAAGCTCCCGGCGAAGTATCCTGATGGTTTCAAGGACAAAGGGAACGTCACTCTCCGGCTCAATGGGACGCAGTCTGGCCGCGTCCTCGCGGCTCCTTACAGGCGGCTCAAGCACAGGTCCCCTGCCCTCTTCAAAGGCAAGACCCGCGCCCATTGCCTCAAGGGGAATCAGTATGTCAGAGAAGAGAATGGCAGCGTCCGCGCCCACAAGGTCAACGGGCTGCATGGTAACCTCAGCCGCAAGTTCCGGGGTCTTGCACATGGAAAGAAAATCATGTCTGCCCCTTACCGCCTGATATTCAGGCAGATAACGGCCTGCCTGCCTCATAAACCATACAGGCAGAGGCGAACACTTCTCCCCCCTGCACGCCCTGAGATATGAATCATTCATATAACAATACCTTTTTTATCCTTTCAGATTGCGGCAGAGACAACCGGTCCGTCTCCCTGCCTCCAGCAACGGCTATCCCTCATTCAGGAGAATAACCGCCAGGCACATAGCTGCAAAAAGGCTCTTCGGCAAGGTAATCCCCTGTGACCGCATAGGCCCTGGCCCGGCATCCGCCGCAGATTCTCACATATTCACAAGCCCCGCAACTGCCCTTGTACGACTTGAAGTCACGCAGTTCCTGAAAAAGGCTGCTGCCATCCCATATTTCCTTCATGGACTTTTCCCTTACGTTGCCCGCGGACATGGGAAAATAACTGCATGGCAGAACATTTCCGTCAACATCGAGCAGGGCTATCAACTGCCCTGCAAGACACCCCTTGGAACCCCCAGTGGAAAACTTGAGGCTGCGCTGTTCCACCTTCCCGCCTGTCGCCCTGTTCTTCTGCAAGCGGACACGGTAATAATGCGGGGCGCAGGTTGGTCTTACCAGCATGGAGTCCTCATGTTTCTCCATATCATAATGCCAGTCCAGCAACGCCTCGTACTCATCAGGCGGTATCAGCTCTTCCATGATATCCTCACCCCTGCCTGTGGGAACTATCATGAACATGTACCATGCGGTCGCGCCAAGTTCCTTTGCCAGCCTGTAGACATTTTCCACATCATCCCTGTTGCGCTTTGTAAAGGATGAATTTACAAGAAAGTCAATGCCATTTTCCCTGAAAAGACGGGCCGCGTTCACCATGCCGTCAAAGGCGCCCGGCTGATTCCTGAAGTTGTCATGTATGGCCGCCGTGGAGCCGTCAAGGCTGAGGGAAACCATCCTGATGCCCGCATCCCTTATCTTTTCACAGATATCACCGGTAACCAGCGTGCCGTTTGTGGCAAGACACATCCTGAGTCCCTTTCCGGTCCCGTAGGATGCCAGTTCAAATATATCATCCCTGAGCAGGGGCTCGCCGCCTGACAACACCACCACAGGTTTTGCAAACGAGGCTATGTCATCAATAACGCGAAAACCCTCCTCCGTACTGAAGTCAGGATGCCCCTGTATCTCAAGCTCAGATGATGAGCGGCAGTGTACGCATTTGAGATTGCAGCGTCGCGTTGTCTCCCATGCGAGCCATTTCAGTTCAAAATCCATTTATATTCCTTCTGCATATTTTTATATTAATGAGATTTCATTCCTCTCTTTGAGAGATAGTAACAGATAACGCAAAAGGCAACAAGAATCACTATCTGCAAAAGCCAAATCAGAAACGGGAAAAATACACACGGATGAGTTACAGCACAAAAGCGGCGTAACGAGGAGATAGGATAGCATTTCCCCTTTCTTGTAAAGCCCATGCCATGCTGTTATTCTTTTACCCATAGGAAACAGGGTTCAGAAATACCGGAGGCATGGCCATGGGCAGCAACAACAGACAGAAAATCGGCATAGGCATAAGCGATTTCAGGGAGTTGAGGGAAGGGAATTTTCTCTTTCTTGATAAAAGTCTTCTTGTTCAGGAGACAGTTAACGCAGGTGCCAAAATACTCCTCATTCCCCGTCCCCGCCGTTTCGGCAAGACCCTCAACCTCTCCATGCTCCGCTATTTTTTCGAGAGACACGATACCGAAGAAGAAACTGCGCGGCACAGGCGGCTCTTTGACGGCCTTGCCATAAGGGATACAGAGGAGTTTGAGAGGCATTTCGCAAAACATCCGGTAATCTTTCTTACATTCAAGGATGTGAAGGAGAGGACATACAAGGCTGCCTTTCAGCGTTTCATGTTCATAATCGGGGCGGAAGTGAACAGACTGTTGAGAGGCATTCAGGATGCAGAGATGGAACCTGTTGAAAATTCATGG
>CAYXYO010000114.1:0-5255 GCA_964469365.1 uncultured Desulfobacterales bacterium
TCTTTCATATCCACCCTAAAACACCCTCCAATAAAAAACAGGCAGATAATCAGACCCTTTCCATAATACTTGCCACCCTTTGGAAAACACCATTTACCACCAAAAACGTAAAAAACCTTTCTTTTTCCCTTGACATCCTCACGAAAGGCATAATGTTTTCTTACATATTTGTAAGTCACAACAATATGCTGACTTACAAAAATATCATATTCAGAAAGAGAGGACTTTCACAAGATGAGTAAAACAATAAAATGCGGTTGCCAGGATTTTCCATGGGGAGATGTATGCAAGAACTGGAAATGGCACCTGTTCCTGGGATTTTTTTTCATAGCCATCGGGGCTGCCGGACTTGTAATGACACCACTCGCAACATTATCAAGCATATTAGTATTCGCGTCATTCATGATAATTGGAGGGGGATTACAACTTGCCGAGGCCATAACCGCCGCAAAAGGCTGGAAAAGCAGACTGCTTCACACAACAGGCGGCTTGCTCTACCTGGCGGGCGGAATTGTGTCTGTCTGGAATCCTGTGGCAGCATCTCTTGCCTTGACGATCATCCTTGCAGCCAGCATATTCATTGCGGGAGCGCTCAGGATAGTAGTCGCTTTCCAGCACAGGAGAGAACTCCGGGACTGGATTATCCTGCTTATCAGCGGGACAGCGTCCGCGGCAATCGCCGTTTTAATTGCCATCTCATGGCCCTATTCAGCCATATGGAGCTTGGGCCTGTTTATATCCATTGATCTCATATTCAACGGATGGAGCCATGTAATTCTGGCCATGGCTGCCCAAAAAACCGGGGACAAGCAGGAGGTCCAAGCGACATGACACTGTGCGACTACCTGAAAGGCATGATGCTACCATATCAAGGCCATCAGGCCATATTGACAAATAAAAAAACCGGTTAACAACCATCTTCAAAAGGAGGAAACCACGTGAACTTTTTTACAAGAAAAATTGAAACCAGACCTTTTATTACAATCCTGTGCTCATTGGCACTCATCTCTTTGCTTATTGTTCCTGTAACAGGCAACGCTGAGCAGCAGAAAAAAGCCAGGGCGCACATCAAAAATTCGGATGAAGTATCTGACATTGCCGTCACAAAGGAGAAAAAGAAGGCAGAGGAATTTGGACAGGAATTCAACCAGAAGGCAATCAAGGCCGTGGCTGACACATACAAGGTTGCGACCTTGCTGGATGAAGGAAAAAAAGAGGAAGCTCTGGAACTCCTCAAAAGCATCATAGGAGAACTGGAGGTGATTCTCGCCGCCAACAAGGATATCGCCCTGATTCCTGTCAACAGCTATACAATAATGGTTGACACAGACATGTCACCAAAAGAAATATCAGCCCGGATCAACACGGTCAGGGAGATGCTGGATGCCGGAGACATTCAAGGGGCCAGGATACTGCTTGATACGCTTCAGAGCGAAATAGACATAACAATAGAAAACCTGCCTCTGGCAACATATCCCGATGCCATGAAACTCGCATCAAAATATATTCTGAACGGCAGGGAAAATGAAGCGAAAAATGTAATAACCGTTGCCCTGCATTCCATGATTGTAAAAAAGATAATTATACCCCTTCCACTGGTCAGGGCAACAGACCTTCTGGATGCGACATCCAAAATCGCCAAGACTGACAAACAGCAGGCATTAAAATATCTTGCCGCGGCAGAAGAAAACATCACTATCGCAAAAGTCCTTGGATATGGGAAAGATGATCCTTCAATCTACACGGACATGCAAACAAGAATAGAGAAGATAAGAAAAGAAATAAAGGGCAAAAACAAAGCTGAAAAAATGCTGGACGAACTTATCAATAAGCTGAAGGCCTTCAAGGAAAAACTTATATCTTCCTGACATATCATGCGAAAGAGCCCGCGAGCCGTAATTCGCGGGCTCTTTACTGGTGTATGGTGAGCTCCTGCCACTGCGCGCCCCTGACAACACAAATTTATGCCAGACCCCATCATCTGCTTTTACTGTCACACTATATTTGACAGATATCACATAATCTCCCTGCTTATCCGATTCAATTTTTTCCAGGTTTTTCAAGCATACCTGTACTGTCAGGCTTGTTTTGTCTGCCAATATATGTTTACAGCATAACAGTACAGGCAAAACCGGCCACGCCTGTTTGAAACGCTACATCAGCCTGTGGCAGCATGAAACACAACTGAACAGATAACAACTGCCTTGAAAAATTGTTTTTCCAGGCCAGGCACAGAAAATCACGAAAATGGAGGATGTTCAGTAAGGCGCGGATTGCTTGCCTTGGCAATGACACTACAGGCCAAGGAGAGATACAGGATGCCCGTGACGATTAAAAGGAGAGACAGATGACAGAATCAGAAAAAGGCCTGCTGATGGTCCTGACAGGAAACGGCAAGGGCAAGACCACTTCCGCGCTTGGACAGGCAATTAGGGCCGCGGGACACGGGATGCGGGTCTGTTTCATCCAGTTTATCAAGGGCGCATGGAAGTCCGGCGAGATGGAGGCCATGAAACGGTTTGAAGACCTGATAGAGTTCAGGGTCATGGGCCGCGGCTTCACATGGCAGTCCGATGACCTGAAAAAAGACCGGGAGGCGGCGGCTGAAGCGTGGCAGGTTGCAAAAGATGCCATCTCTTCAGGGAAATACAGCCTTGTGGTGCTTGATGAGTTTACCTATGTTCTCAATTATGGCATGATAGAGGCACAGGAGGCCCTTGCAGTGTTTGAAGCAAGGCCGCCAGGGACGCATGTACTTGTAACCGGCAGGGACGCCAATGAAAAACTTGTTGAGACAGCCGACCTTGTCACCTGGATGAAGGAGATAAAACATCCATATCAAAAAGGGGGCAGTGCCCGGAAAGGCATGGAGTTCTGATTCATTAAACAACGTGCGCAGTTTGGACAGGAGAGCAAGGAAAACCTGTCTGATAATGGATACCCTTTATTACAGTCCCGCCTCCCGGGGTCTGCAACAATGAGATATTGCCATGAAACATTATGAACACACCGGTCAGGAAGCAGGGCTTCCCGGGTCCAAAGAGAAACCCGCGATAATTATGGCCGCGTTTGGAAGCAGCACCGGGGCAATGGCGGCAATGGAGCCATTCAGCAAAAGGGTCAGGGAAGAATTCGCTGGCCATAACATCTTCCAGGCCTGCACCTCCGGGATAATACGCAGGAAGCTGGGACTGCCCGGACTGGAAGAGACCCTGGAGAGGGTGAAGTCCCAAGGCTTCAGAAAAGCGGTGGTGCAGCCTCTCTATATCTTTCCAGGCAGTATGTACATACAACTCTCTGAAACCTGCTCTGCCTTTCCTGGCATGCGCATCATTGCAGGGGAAACCCTGCTTCACAGGTGGAAATTTGTAAAAGATGTGCTCCGTGTTCTGGAGCGTGACTTTCTGCCGCCTGGACATGGCATCAACATCCTTGCCCTACACGGCTCATCCCATGCGGCTAATCCGGCAAATACCGTTTACCTGGGCCTGGAGCAGATGGCGCGAGGTCTTTATCCCAATGTGTTTGCAGCCTCTGTGGAAGGCGTTCCGGACAGGGATGCCGTCATGGAGAAGATAAGACGCGGTCTTGTCCGCTCCGAGGCAGGCAGGGCCCGTATAATCCCGGTCATGTATCTTGCAGGATTCCATGCCGTAAATGACCTGATGGGGAAACAGGGAAGCTGGCGTTCAACACTGGAAGAGATGGGGTTCAGCGTGGATATCCCCATGACGGAACATGAAGGCAGTCTCTATTACAAGGGACTTGCATGGTATCCGGAAATCGCCGATTTTTTCATGCGGAGGCTCCGGAGCGCCCTCGACCTTGCGTGATATCCCTGACTGCAAGGAAACGAACCGGCGTCAAACAGACATCAATACAATCATAACAGCAGCATAATACATGTTCCCTTGCGCCCTGCGATAGCCTTTTCCTTGCCGCGATTTTCCGACATGGCAACACTGTTGCGTTATCAACAAAATTATTGTCAACACAGGAGTGTTGTCAACACAGGAGTTGACCTCCCTGTTCACAGAAGGTAATATGAAAAAATTTCTTTTCACCCTAATATTTTTTGCTGATTTTATTGTAATTATGGAGACTGATATGAAAAAAACATTTATTCCTGTTTTCATTCTAATTTTTTCCTTAAGTTATGTCATGGAGGCATACGCCGCTGACAGGGTGGTTGTAATTCCACTTAACAGCAGAGGCGCGTCAGGCTCCGGGGGCTGGACTGACAACAGCGGCACTGTCTCGCTTTCAGACCCGGACGGCAGGGTTGTGGTGGGAAATGAATCCTTTGATAACGGCAATGGCAAACTGCATGTGGAAACTGACGCAGGCAAGGCAATAATCGGGTATGCCTCTGGCGATTACGGCATAATAGGATTGACAGACAACGATTACGGCGTGTACGGATATGCCACAGAAAACGGCGTGTACGGATATGCCAGAAACAATAACGGCGTGTACGGAGAAGCCATGGACAATTATGGCGTGTACGGAAAGACAAATTTATATTACGGCGTGTACGGAAACGCAAACCAATACGGCGTGTACGGATATGCCGAACAAAATTACGGCGTCAAAGGATATGCCAAACAAAATTACGGCGCGGCCGGACATGCAAACCAATACGGCGTGTATGGATATGCCGCAAACTGGTACGGCGTGTACGGATATGCAAACAAATACGGCGTGTACGGATATGCCGTAAACGCTTATGGCGTACGTGGATACGCCCTGAACCAATATGGAGTAAAGGGCAACGCAAATAACTTCGGCGTGTACGGAGAAGCCAGAAACAATTACGGCGTGTACGGAGAAGCCAGAAACAATTACGGCGTGTACGGAAACGCATTCTATAACGGCGTGTACGGAAACGCAAACCAATACGGCGTGTACGGAAATGCAGGAAACAATATCGGCGTGTACGGATATGCCCTTGACCATTACGGCGTGTACGGATATGCAAACATTTGCGGCGTCAAAGGATATGCCAGACAAAATTACGGCGTGTACGGAGTTGCATCACAAAATTACGGCGTGTACGGATACGCCTCTAACGATTACGGCGGATATTTTGACGCCGGTTCAGGAAACGCCATCTACTCTGATGGCAACATTATAATGGCGGACAACGGCAACTACGGCATGTACTGGTCAAACGGCAACCTGAAGGCATTCACCATTGACCATCCCCTTGACCCTGAAAACAAAGTCCTGCGTCACTTCTCAACTGAAGGCCCGGA
>CAYXYO010000115.1:0-9959 GCA_964469365.1 uncultured Desulfobacterales bacterium
TATGACCGTTATTGTCAAAATTTTCAGAAAAACCACCTCGCGTAGCGGTCTTGTAGACGCATGCTTCATCAGTCAATCTTCCCCTGCCGTCCACAAAATATATATGCCCTGAAGACGACACAAAAGCCACATACAGATCAACATCTGAACAGAACTCGCCAAAAGTCGCCCTTGCGTCAATTCTGGAGTAGTCAGCAGAAATCCGCACAGGGGCATTGTCAATATCTTCATCCGCAACAAGTTCAGTATGATGGACTGAAGCACGCAGGGGTGTGCAGGGATAGGCAGACGTTACAGAAGCAAATAACAGGAAAAAGGCTGCTGGAAACCATATCTTTACAGGCAGAGTCATATCCATACCTCTCTTGAATCCCGGGTGACAATTCAATCGCCTTTTCAGCAAATTGAACAGTAACAACATATCCTTATTGTCACTGTCCCGGTCTCAAACTATTAAAACGTCATACTGGTCATGTCAACAAAAAAACCGGCATGGGAAACAACAAGAGAGACGGCAAAACAGGCATTGCCGGCACGGGTGGCATGGCGCTCAGGCATGGACGTGTATCCTTACTGTTACAAGACCGTTATTGAAAAACACCCTTCCACATCATACAGGATTCCGCGCCCCTCTTCCTGTTCCATTGCCAAAAACTATTTCTCTTAACCAACCAGGCCCGACATGATATGCTATATCATGATTACGATCACAAAGCCGAATGGACAGAACAGGCGCATGTAAACCCTGGCAACAGAAAACTCGACATTCATAATCAACAGGTTTTGGAAATGAATAAGAATCACTATTATGGCGTGGTGGCAGCCGGAGCCATTGCCATTTTCATGGTAAACCTGGACACAACCGTGGTTACCATTATCCTCCCTGAACTTGCGGGGCTTTTCAATGAAACAGCGGATACAATATCCCTTGTCAACATTGCCTACATGCTTTCACTCACAGTGCTGCTGCCTGTATTCGGGAAACTGTGCGACAGGCTCGGTGTGGAAAGGGTGTTCACTCCGGGATATCTTGTGTTCAGCGTCTGTTCCATGTTATGCGGCATGGCAGACAGCATATATCACCTGATACTGTTCCGTGTGTTGCAGGGAATCGGAGGCGCGATGCTCATGGCGACCTCCGCTGTGGTAGTGGTAAAATACATACCGGAAAACCGCAGAGGCAGCGTATTTGGCATAAACGGCATGATGGCAGGCATAGGCCTTGCCATTGGCGCCCCCCTGGGCGGCTGGCTATACACCCTGCTATCCTGGAAATGGATTTTTTTTATCAACATCCCCTTTGGCATTGCCGGTTTTGTAGCATGCCGGAAATTTCTAAACAGGAAACAAAGTCCCCTTTCACTGAAATCATTCGATTTGCCAGGAGCCATACTGCTGATGGCAGCCCTGTCATCCATGGTAATACTGCTCAGCACCGCCAATATTTTTGCAGGCTCACAAGTCAAATCAGGAAGCGGCATGATTGCCCTTGCGTGTCTCGCAGGCTTCGCATGGTGGGAAAATCGCGCAAGTGATCCGCTTCTGCATTTCTCTCTCCTCAGGAACCGGCCTCTCTTCGCGGGATTGATCGCCAATTTTTTCTATCTCTTCATCCTCTATGGCATCACCTTTGTACTGCCTTTCTTCTTCAAATATGTCAGGGGGGACAATACTGTGACCACAAGCCATTTCATGATGATCTTTCCCGTGGCATCCATGATATTCATGCCCTTTGCAGGAAGAATATGCGACTGGACAGGCACAAGGCCGCCCGCGCTGTTCGGCATGACGCTTTTTGCCATTGCCTCTGCCATGCTGACGACCTTCAATATGGCAAGCCCGACATGGTACATCATAACAACCTTTCTTCTCCTCGGACTTGCCATCGCCTTTTTCTGCACGGCAATCCTCGCCATGATAATGACACACGCCAGACCGGAGACAACAGGCATGCTCTCTTCCCTAAAAGCCGTATTTCCCATAATGGGAGGTCTGCTGGGCGTAACCGCCTTTGCCGATATTTTTTCACATGGCATAGAAAGGTCTGGAGTCATACTGGAACATGCCCCTGCGCAGATTGTCTCCGGCAGTTTCACATGGTCCATGTATCTGGCCTGCGCCGCATCAATTACGGGCCTGCTGTTTACCCTGGCTGCCAGACCGGATGATGCCTTTATGAACCGCAACAAATAGAAGGAGCATCCTGATGAAGTACTTTCCTTTAACACACGCTGAAAAACGTATATACATTACGCAGAAAACCTGGCCGGAAAGCCCCATGTGGAACCTTGTAAACGTGGTACGCATCAAAGGCGGGGCACACACTGTGCTGCTGCGCCGCGTGCTGGAACAGACAGTCTCTGCCCACCAGTCCCTGCGTCTGGGCTTTACAGAAAAAGAGGGGGAAATAGTCCAGTATGACAGGGGCAATACAGCTCCGGTCATACTGGAACGGAATTTCATCGGCCAGGGTGGAGAAGATGCCTTTCTCGCATGGATAGAAGAAGAAAGAAACCGGCCCATCGACATTGAATCCATGCCGCCTCATCTCTTTGTCATCGCCTCTGTAACAGCAAATCTCTCCTGCCTTGTGATCAAACTCCATCATATCGCCGCGGATGGCAAGACACTCGCATCTCTCACTTCGGAAATAACAGAATGTTATGATGCGCTGCTACACAACAGACCGGCCAAAACAGTTCCGGAAAAAAACGGATTTCTGGATACGCTGTCACTGGAAAAATCCTATCTGGAATCAAAACAGTTTGTTGAGGACAGGGCATACTGGCACAAACAGTTTGAAACACTTCCCGAACCTGTTGAACCCTTCTCCCGATCTCATGGAACAGACCTTGCCAGGAAAATCGTCATCATTCCCTGCGATGACAAGCTGAACCGGAAAATCATGGAATTCTGCCGTGATCATCACGTATCACCGTTCAGACTGTTTCTTGCGGCCCTCTACGCTGCCATGGCCAGAAGATGCGGCAGGGACGACCTCTGCATAGGTTCAGCCACCCTTAACCGGGGAAAAGGGGAAATAGACAATCAGGTTTCCGGGATGTTTGTATCCTCCATGGCATTCCGCATAAGATGCGGTCTTGACAAAAATTTTGCAGAACTGCTCAACAACGTGCGAAAAACCGTAAGGGAAGGTTTGTCACATGAACAGTATCCCTACGACATGCTGATAGCATGGCTCCGTGAAAAACATGGCGAGGCGCCTGACCTGCTTTCCATCTCCCTTGTACAATATTTCCGGGCGTCCCTGCCTGAAGGCTACAGCGCTGAGCCACTGCTGCCCCCGGAGTCAACGGCCGGTCTCACCATATATCTATCACATGACACCATGAAGGCGGAAACAGGAGAACCCGTTTCCATGATGATAAGCTACGCGGCAGACACTTTAAGTGAACGCGAGACACGAAGGCTTGCCGGTCACTGTCTGAACATCCTAAGGGATGGCATGGCGCGTCCCGACACGCCGCTTCATGCCCTGAACATGCTTTCTGAAAGCGAAATCAACCGGATTCTCTACAAGTTCAATCCGCCTCCCAGACAGTATCCGTCAGGAAAAACTGTCCATGCCATGATAGAGGAACAGGCACTGATTCGTCCTCACAAAAAGGCCGTCATCTTCTCAGGCCGCGGCATTACATACAGGCAACTGAACCGGAAAGCCAACCAGCTCGCGCGCAAGCTCCGCTCATTTGGCATCGGCCCTGAGCAGGTTGCCGGCCTCTGGGCTGACCGTTGCCTGGAGGTCATTGTGGCGCAGCTTGCCATACTGAAGGCAGGCGGGGCCTTCATGCCGGTTGACGCCAGATACCCTCTGGACAGAGTCAAATTCATGCTGGAGGATTCAAAGGCTCCCGTGATTTTAACCCAAAGCCACCTGGCGGACAAACTTGATTCCGTCGCCAGGATTGTTGAACTTGATGATCCGGCAATATTCCAGGGTGATGACACGGACCTGGAACCTCTGGCAAATGACAGGAACCTTGCCGTCCTCATTTACACTTCAGGCTCCACAGGCAGGCCCAAGGGTGTAATGATTGAACACCGCTCCATGACAAACATGATGTTCGCCTGTATTGAAGAACTGGAGCTTACAGAACACGACAATGTTTCCAAACACCTGAGCTTCAGTTTCGACGCTTCAAATCTTGAGATATATCCCTGTCTTGCATCAGGAGGCACCCTGCACATCATACCTGAAGAGATACGGCTCTCCCTGGCCGGGCTGAACAGCTATTATGAAAAACACAACATCACCTTTTGCGTGCTGCCTACCCAGCTCGGAGAGCAGTTCATGGACTTTGCGGACAACCATTCCCTGAGAATAATGATAACTGGTGGGGAAAAACTCAGGACCTTCACCCCGAGAAATTACCGTCTGTTTAACGGGTACGGCCCTACTGAATGCACGGTCATCTCCTCCATGTACCACGTCAGGAGCCTTGAGGACAACATTCCCATAGGCAAACCGCTTCCAAATTACCACACACTGATCCTTGACAGATTCGGCAACCTTCAACCGGTGGGAGTTCCCGGAGAACTCTGCATATGCGGGATCCCTGTGGCAAGAGGTTACCTTGACAGGCCGGAGAAAAACAGGGAGGCATTTGGAACCAATCCCCTGAAACCGGAAGAAAGGATGTATCACACGAATGACCTGGCATGCTGGCGGGAAGACGGGAACATCATCTATCTCGGACGCATGGACCGTCAGGTCAAGTTAAGGGGCTACCGGATTGAGCTTGGAGAGATAGAACAGGCCATAATCGCCGCACCTGACATAAAAGACTGTGCGGTAATTGATTTCAGGGATAACGGAGGCAGGATATACCTGTGCGCATACATTGTGGCTGACAAAAAAACAGACACACATGAACTAAAGGCACATATGGGCAAGACCCTGCCCCCCTACATGATACCTGCCAGGTTCGTACAGATAGACGAACTGCCCCTTACTCCAAACGGCAAGATAGACAGAAAACGGCTTCCGGAGCCAACCCTTACCTGTGAAACCCGACAAAAGGAACCACCTGAGGGCAAAATCGAAAAACAGCTTGCCAAAATATGGAGCGCTCTTCTTGAGAATGAAAACCCCGGCAGAAATGACAACTTTTTTCATATTGGAGGAGACTCTTTAAAGGCGGTAAAGCTTCAGCTTGCCATTGAACAGGAATTCGGAGTTACCCTTTCCATAAGCGGGATATTTGCGGCAGCCACTCTCAAGGCACAGGCCAACGCCATCAAAAAACAGGGCAAAGAGGAAAAAACCGTGCTGTCACCAGGGCCTGAAACCCCTTTTGCACCACTTACGGTTTCCCAGCAGCAACTCTATGTGCTCAGTTGTTTCAAAGAGGCGGGAACCGCCTATAACATGCCTTTCAGGCTGGACATACAGGGAGAGCTTGACCTGAAAAGACTGAGCGACGCGATCCAGTCAATGGTGCGCGATATTGACATCCTTCGCACTGCCTTTGAGACAAAAAACGGAATTCCGGTAATGGTTGTCAGGGAAAAGGCAGTGCCAAAGATGGAATTTGCCGAGGCGGATGAAAAAACAATTGACAACATTATCTCCGGTTTCATCAGGCCATTCAACCTGTCACAGCCCCCGCTTTTCCGGGTCAGATTGCTGAAACTCGGCAAAAGAGATTACACCCTGCTGGCAGACATGCATCACATCATCTCTGACGGGATTTCCGTTGGCATACTGCTTGAAGAGCTTGGCAACCGTTACAGGCTGGGCTCGGGCAAAAGGCCGGAACTCCAGTTCCGTGATTACGCTCTCTGGCAAGACGCGCGGAAAGATACGGAAAGGCTGGCGACAGGCAACAGGTTCTGGGAAGAGACCTTTGCCGACCCGCCTGACATTGAACTGCCTTCAGACAGGCCGCGCATGCCTGGAGCCGATTTCAGGGGAGACAGGATTGAATTTGCCGTTGACCAGGAGATAACAGCCGGGCTCAGGGAGGTGGCGCGGAAGCATGACGCAACCATGCATCACGTTCTCATGGCAGCCATTTCCGTTCTTCTGGGATATTATACGGAAAGCGACGATCTGGTAATCGGCACCACCGCTGCGGGACGCACTCTGGCGGGCACTGAAAAGATGGCAGGCATGTTTGTAAAGACCCTGCCTGTAAGAATCAGGCCCCGCACTGACAAAACTTTCGGGCAGATTGTAAGGGAAGTAAGGGAGATGATGCTGCAAGTCTTTGAGCATCAGGATTACCCAATTGATCTTCTGTACGAAAAACTTGGGAGAAACAGGGGGGCAGGCAGAAATCCGCTCTTTGACGTAAATTTTGTACTGCACAACATGGAACATTCCTCCCCGGACTTTGGTGACGATATATGCGCCTCCCTGCATCTTTGCACTACAGGCACTGCCAAGTTCGATCTCAGTTTTGCTGCGGAAGAGTATAAAGGTGACGGACAAGGGGTGGATGACGGCATCATACGGTTTTATCTGGAATACCGGACGGCACTGTACGACAGGGAGACAGCGCACAGGATAAGCGGTCACTTCACAAACATCCTTGCCGCTGTCGCCGCTGACGACAATGTTCTGACAGGAGATATGGAAATACTCCGCACTGACGAGCGGAAATTCCTCATCCATGAGATCAATGACACTGCCACGCCCATGCCTGACTGGCATTCCGTAGCAACGGCAATTGAGCGGCATGCCCGCTCAAACCCGGATGCGCCTGCCCTTTCAGCCGGAGGAGTACAGATGTCATACAGACAACTGAATGCCGCTGCCAACGATTTCGCACACAGGCTCATGGCAAAAAAATTTCCTGCTGATACCATTGTGGCAATAATGGCTGACCGCTCCGCGTCCACTGTCATAGCCATGCTCGGGGCACTCAAGGCAGGTATCGCCTGGGTTGCCCTGGACCCGGCCTATCCTGAAAGCAGGATACGGTTCATACTTGAAGACACATCCTCACCTGTCATAGCAGGCGCGGCCAAACTTCTTGAAAACCTGCCTTCAGGCCTGGAAACAATGGTTGCCGACCCTGTAAATGCTGACAAAAACGCGCCAGACCCGAATACTCATCCCGCCCCGGACGATCTGGCATATATAATTTTCACATCAGGTTCCACCGGCAAACCAAAGGGGATAATGATCGAGCACCATTCCATGATCAATTTTATCGCCTGGTATGTGCGTTACAACGGGATAGGCAGCGGCGAAAGATGTGCTGCCTTTGCCTCTTTCAGCTTTGACGTTTCAGTAGCCCAGGTGTTCGCGCCTCTGGCAGCCGGGGCCACACTTTACATAATCCCCGAAGAGATGCGCCGAAATCCTGTTGAACTGAACAGCTATTTCAACAGACATTCCATAACACATGCCCATTTCCCGACCCAGTTTGCCGAACAGTTCATGAAAGTGGCAGATCAAAGTTCACTGAAACAGATGGTTATAGGCGGAGACAGGCTTAGAAAATACAGGCTGTCACACATAAGGCTTGTGAATGAATACGGCCCTTCGGAGACATGCATGGCCTCAACCGCCATATCCCTGCAAAAGGAGTATGAGCAGGCGCCGATTGGAACGCCAATCTCCAACACCAGGGTATATGTGCTGGGCAAAAACAACAACCTCAGACCAACCGGAATGCCTGGAGAACTCTGCATCTCGGGAGAAGGGGTGGCAAGGGGATATCTTAACAGGCCAAAGCTGACTGCCGCAAAATTTGTACCCGACCCATTCATGCCGGGACTTCGCATGTTCAGGACAGGGGACATTGCCAGGATACTTCCTGACGGAAACGTGGACTTCATTGGACGCAGGGATTTTCAGGTCAAGATTCGCGGCTACAGAATCGAACCGGGTGAAATCGAACGGCGTATTGCTGACTGTCCGGGCATTGAGAATGTGGTGGTCATGCCCTTTGAAAATCAGGAAACAGGGGACAGAACCCTATGCGCCTGGTATGAAGGCATGGGGGCAATATCCGGGGATGAGATAAGAAAACGGCTTGCCAGGGAGCTTCCGGATTACATGATACCCGGTTTTTTCATGCATGTTGAACAGTTGCCCCTGAACCCAAACGGCAAGGTTGACCGTAGCCGGTTGCCTCGGCCACGCCTTGAACCGGCAAAAGGGGGAAAGGGTGAACTCCCTGCCGAAAAAAAGGAAAAACAGATTGCCGAAGTATGGGAAAAGGTCATCGGGTTTTCAGGCATAGGCATACATGACAACTTCTTTGACATTGGCGGAGACTCCATGAAGGCCATAGTGCTTATGATGGAACTGCAATCCATACTGGACATAGGCACCAATGATGTGTTCAACTGGCCAACCATTGCTGAACAGGCAAAAAACATCCCCTATGCCGAAGATACCATTGTCTCAAGGCTTGAAAATCTGAAAGAGCTGACAGGGCAGCCCGATCCAATGAACAACGCTGACATAGCCAGGGAGCGGGAAAGGTATATGAAACGTGTCAGGGCATACCGCGATATCGACCTCTCCGACGGAAGAAACTACACCACAATTCTCCTCACCGGAGCCACAGGCACCCTTGGCGGTTACCTGCTCGGCAGCCTGCTTGAAAAGGGCGGGTCACGTATCATGCTTCCTGTAAGGGCAAGGGATAAACATCATGCTGAAGCCAGAATCCGTGAACGCCTGGACTACTCCTTTGGTCAGGAGTTTTATGCGAGACATGCTTCCAGGATAACGGCATTTCCATGCGACCTGTCGGAAGATATGGACAACCTGCCCCATGACATACAGGAACGACTTGCAAACAGAGTGGACTGCATAATCCACAGCGCTGCCAATGTCCGCCACGCAGGCGAATATGAAGAATTTTACAGGGCAAATGTGCTGCCGGTAAAACGGCTTCTCGGAATATGCGCGTCAGGCGAAAAACCTGCTGATTTCCATTATATTTCCACAACATCTGTAGGAGCGGGCAATGTGGACGGAAAGGATGCCGTGTTTTTCTCCGAATATGACCTTGATGTGGGGCAGTCCACTGACAATGTCTATGTCAAAAGCAAGTTCGAGGCTGAGAAACTGGTGCATGAAGCCAGAACCAGGGGCATAATGGCACATATTTTCAGGGTAGGCAACATCACGGTTGACTCAGTAACCGGAATCTTTCAGAAGAATATCGATGAAAACGGTTTCTTCCAGCAGCTTCGCGCATATCTTAATCTTGGGGCAGTGCCTGACGCACTTGATGTAAGAAACGTATCCTTTGTGGACTGCGTGGCCGACGCCATTGTCACCCTCTTTGACCGTGCCGCCCTTTCAAACGAGACATTTCATATTGAAAACCCTCATCTCCTTAAAATTTCAGACCTGCTGACTGAACCGGAACTTGGTCTTAACATAAAAAAGATGTCCTTTGACAGATTTGTGGATTTTATCGCGACCCACTACAACCATAAAGGATTTAACCGGTATATTGACAGGCTCCTGATGCACATGGGTTGGGTGGACTTTATAAACAGCGGCAAAAACACAGTATTTGTGCGTCCTGCTGACAAAACCCTTGAACTTCTGAAACTTGCCGGATTCAGATGGCCTGAACCGGCGCCTGACATGATGATCAGGCTCCTTGAACGCGGCTACAGGGACCGGCTTGATTTCTTCCGTTCCTGTCCCCTGTTTGCGGATATCGAAGAAGAACTCCTTCTACATCTGTGCAAAAAGGGAGAGATGCGGTTTACCCCTGATGAAGGCGTCATTTTCCATGAACAGGAAGAAAACGATTCAGTTGCCATCCTTGCAGACGGCACGGCTGAAGTAAGCCGTCTGTCAGTAAACGGATGGGTTGGCACACTCATCCTTGTTGATGAAAAAACCGCCCTGGGCATATCCGGTATTGACGGCCGTTCCCCCATGCCCTGGACAGTGGAGGCTGTTGACGATCTCCTGTGGTACAGGATTAAACATGAAGATATCCGAAAGGTAATGG
>CAYXYO010000116.1:0-4088 GCA_964469365.1 uncultured Desulfobacterales bacterium
CAGTACAACTGAATCATCAGAAGGCTGTTGCTGCTGCTGAGGATTGCTGTCGAGGTTTGGCGCTGTTGTCGGCAGCGGAGTGTTTTCTGTCCTTGAAGCAGGCGTTCCTGTAGCGCAATAGGCGTTGACCCTGTATGTAAAGTCCAGGCACTGCTCAAGGGTTGGGGCCTCGGAGCAGAAGTTGGCGTAACATTTGTCGCCAAAGGAAGTCAGCTTTTCAAGGGAGTCAATCTCGCATCTTTTCGGGATGGTGTTGTCAGTCAGCACATTTTCGCATGTGGATCTCTGGGTGCCGTTACATGTCTCCTCCAGCCTTATGCAGCCGTAAAGGTCGAATCGGTTGTAGGCGAGACCGCATCCATCTTCCCTGTATTGCTGGTTTTCGCATTTTGTAAGGGTGGGAAAGTCATTTTTATAACAGTTGTTCAGCCTGGCCGCACACATGTTAAGGAATCCCTCTATGTCCGCGTAGAGATAGTTGCACGGGTTCTGTTCCGGCTCGGTATATGTGTGAGCGCCTCCACCCGCGGGGTCATTTATGGTGTGCGTAGTTGCCGGAACAGGCACATTGGGGGGCAGGCATGCTGCCACGCTTGAGGCCGCGGGACAGTTGCTTGCCGGTTGCATATCTTCAGGAATCACAATCCCTGTGTACCTGGCAGTGGCTATTATGTTTGAAGGCGTGCCAAGAGAGCCGCCTTCCTTGACAAGCACAACATCCCATTTGTACTTTCCTTCAGGCATATCCTCGCCTATTTCAAAGTGAAAAAAGGTCGTGGGCTCGATTTTGCCTCCAAGCTGCAATCCCTGGAGGACAGGTTCAGGACGTTCACTCTCTTCAAGACCGGACATGTCAGCCTTCATGTAATGCTTTGAGCCGTCCGGGAATGTCACTACGATATAGACATCTGCCTTCTGAGATCTGTACTCTTCAAGGTCAGCCCCTATTTTGAGCTCCATTATCTCCCCCTTTTGATAGGTGCCGGCATTGCCGGTAATGGTTACAGGGGAGTTGTCATTTGAAGGGGGCTGCTGGGATTGCTCTGAGAAAGTGAAAGCGGCGTTGTCGGATGCGACTATGTCTGCGGCGTTGTTTATATTGCCGCCAGCTTTCACAAGGGCAAGATTCCATTGATAGTTGCCAACCGGTATGCCGGAAGGCATGGGCACTGAAAATATCTTTGTTTCAGGTATGTCTATGATTTGCCAGTCTGTTACGGCAGGAAGGGCCTGGTTGGGACCTGCGAACTGCATGCCGCCGTCCATGTAGAATCTTGTTCCGTCAGGTATCTGCAGGGACAGATATATGTCTGATGATATTCTTGTAAGCCCCCGGATATCCAGGGCCACATTGAATTCCATGACATCTCCGGGATGAAATTCAGCCTGATTCACCGTAATGGAAAGGTTGACATCCGAATTTGTCGCCATGGCGGCAGGCAGATGCAATATGCAAAAGATAAAAAACAGTGATACGATTTTTGAAAAGGATAGCCTGAAATTCATATTTACGTCCTCCCTGTGTTGACGATTTTTTCAATGAACAAAACTCCAAATAATATTATATAGGATTAAATGTAACCGGGCAATAAAAAATATACCTGAATCTTATTTCTGGTTTTTCAGTAAAAATGCTCCAATTTTTTCTCCATCTTTTACTGCCTGTTCAAGTTGCCGTGTTGTGTGGCCATATCGCGGATAATATTTTTTCATCACAGGAATCTTTCTGGGGCTTTTTCCGGCTATTGTCAGGAATACGCCAACGAGATTCCACGGGTCCGGAACAGGATGCTGATAATGGATGGGCTGTTCCGGAATGCCTCCGGATTTTATTATTCTTTTTTTAAGATACCATGCGTTGGTTCTCCAGTATTTTCTGCATGATATCAGAGGAAGAACAGGCCTGCCGCTGAAGATGTTTTTGCTGTCTCTGTCAAGAAGCGCGAGTATGGGACCGCTGGGGTTGAATGACCAGGTGGGGCCTGCGATTATGACAAGGTCATAATGCTGAAAAGCCCTGTCTGAAAGTGGTTTTATGGGAATGCGCACCCTGAAGAATGTGGCAAGCATCATTTTTATTGTGGCAGGTATGGAGTTCAGGGGAAACGCAGGCGGTTTTTCAGGATAAATTCGTTCTGTTACACAGTTGACCCCTTTTTTTTCAAGCCCTTCAGTAAACTTTTCAACCAGTCTGCAGGTCTGCCTGCTGAAGGAGTAGTATATTATCAGGGCTGAAGGCGCGCTCTCTGTTTTAAGGGACATAACACAATAACCAAAGTTGATTGAGGTTTTGTCAGGACAGGTATGTTCCAGACAGTAATTCGCATGTGTTGCCTGCCCTATGAAAGTCTGAATATACATGTTATAGAGCAGGTTCGATGTTTCTGCAATTAAAATATATTTTTTTGTCTGGCATAGTCAGGGTCGCCATTGTCAGAGAGTATAAGGAAAGACTTCCAAAGGTGTTGAATAGTGATTGACGGATTGATGAAAGGCGTCGCTGGGCTTGACAGGGCACTGCTTGTTGCTGTCAATGGTTTCAGGCCCCCTTTTTTTGACTGGCTCATGCCTGTGGTGTCTGATTTCGGTTTTTTCCTGCCGTTTATGGCAGTCTTTATTGCATGGAGGCTCTGGAAGGGAGATAAATGGGAAAGGCTTGCGTGGTGCGGAGGGGTCATGGCGGTAATAGCAAGCGACGCCATGTGCGCCAGGGTGTTAAAGCCTCTTGTCGGCAGACCAAGGCCCTATGAGGTTGTGGACGGCATATGGTTTTACAAGCATTCGCGTTTTATACTGACTTCACCTGAAGTGCGTTCTCACATAGAGGACACCCTTTCCTGGCCGTCCTGCCACGCAATGAACATGTGGAGCGCGGCATCCTTCCTTTTTTCATACTCCCATGTCAGGGGCGTCGCCCTGGCAATCCTTGCCGCCCTTGTCTGTTATTCCAGGGTGTATCTTGGCATGCACTATCCCGTTGATGTGGTCGGTGGGGCAGTGACAGGGATCCTGTGGGGATGCGCCGCGGCATGGCTTACACGCAGGACAGTTCCTGTTTTAACCGGGTCTCCTGCCATGGAAAATACAGGAGACGCATTGCCCGAGACTGAAACAGAAAGATGAAAAAAGAGGAGATGTCTACCTGTCCCCTGCTTGCCGTCTATAACCTGAGGATAAATCCGGTGGCGGTCTTTTATGTGAAATATATCATCGAGGCCTATGACAACCTTTATCAGATTACGACCCTGGACATAGATACAGGCCTCGTGGAGATAAAGGCGGCGCGGGGCGCTGAAAGACAGCTTGAAGATATACTTGGGTCAATCAGCAGGCAGACAGGCCTTGATTGCATACAGGCGGTCTCATAACAGTTGAACGGCCATGTTGAATCGGTCTGTCAGACCTGCCAGGCCGGGCTATCTGCCCTTCACCTCCTTGAGTACGGCCTCTCCCCTTCTTACGGATTTTACAGACCATTCATCAATAAGTTCAAGCTGTTCACTTACTGAAAGCTCCCACCTGTTCCTCTCCATGGCATCGATCCTGCGTCTGAGTGAATAGAGGGCGATGCCTGCCGTTACAGAGACATTCAGGCTTTCGGTAAACCCGTTCATGGGGATGAAAAATGACGCGTCGCACAGGTCCCGAACCTCGTCATGGAGACCGTCCCTCTCCCTGCCGAACACAAGGGCAACTGGTTGTTCCAGGGGTATTTCATCCAGGGCGTAAACCCTTTTCCCGTCTGATTCTCCGGTGTTCGCGGGCGGGTCCGCGGCAAGCAGGAGATATTTTTTTTCCTTCAGGCCGGTCATGCAGGCTTTAATATCCTGATGCCTGTGCACTGTTATCCACTGCTGGGCCCCAAGGGCCACCCCGTGGCTTGGCCTGAACCTGTTTTCAAGTTGCAGGACATGGATATCCTGTATGCCCATGGCCTCGGCGGATCTTACCACGGCGCTCATGTTGTGCTGATGATAAAGGTCGTCAAGTACTACCGTGACAAAGCGCGTGCGCAGGGCGGCCATGTCATGCAGCCTCTGCATGCGTCTTTCAGACATCATGGGTTCAAGAAGTTCAGCGTCCCTCAT
>CAYXYO010000117.1:0-5379 GCA_964469365.1 uncultured Desulfobacterales bacterium
TGTTAAGGTAGAATTTCTTTATCCATGTTGCTCTTTGTCTTGCGTGCGGCAGAGTATCAGAATATAAATATTGTAATTGTCGGAGGGATATAAATATGAAAGTGATTATGTCTATTGCCTTGTGGTTTGTGTTATGCGGGTTTGCCTCACTGGATTATTCCGGAAGCCGGACCATGACCCTGGCTGCCTCTGAATCCACTCATGGGCCAGAGGTGAATTATAAAGGTATTGAGGAGATGATAAAGGCCAGGGCTCAAATAGAATTTGTTCGATGTATTAAAGAGTGCAATCAGGATTCAAGGCATGAAAGGGCTATGTGCGTAAGAGATTGCAGGATTCTTTATGAAGGTTGTAAGGATTGAGACGCCTCTGATAAGTGGTGATGAAATAAAATGAGGTAGACCCAGTTGCCGGGACACAAACACGGTCATATTAAGAGAGAATGTTTTCCGGTTTCCACTGAATACTATCATGTTAGAAGAAAAAATAATCCGACAATATTAAAATAGGGATGTTTTAGTGGATGACTTGACTTTAGGTTTTTTATTGCTGTACTTTTCGGCTTTATTATTGGGGCGTTATTCTTAATGGTTCCTATAGCCATTGGTTATCGTATTACAAAAGGACGTTGGCCTGGTAAAACACTAATGTTATGTAGTGGATTTATTGGAGGGATAATTGGAATATTTATGTTATGAAAATTAGGCAAAAAGGGACTTTTGATTTAAAAACCTTCTAACAACATATAAACTAATTGTCTGGCCCTTATCAGCCATGCGTATCCGGATCTCGGCCCGTTTCAGGATATCACAGAAAGCGGTCCAACCCGTCAACAAATCTGGGCATCATTACAGGAACTGAATGCCAGATGAAAACAACCATTGCAAAAACATATCATGCTCAGTATTACTAAACAGCAGACAGGCGTTACAACGACAACATACGGAAAATTTGAAGATTGGGAACAAAGGAGCTGAAATCCGTTCAATGCCACTGTTTACAGGAAAAAAAAAGAAGGAATATGTACACGACAAATTTTCCGCTGTGTCAGCAAAATATGACCTGCTCAACTCCCTTCTCAGCGGATACGTTGACCACTACTGGAGATGGCAGGCTGCCAGGGAGCTTGCGGCATACCCGCAAGGTCCGGTTCTTGACCTGTGCGCCGGCACCCTTCCCCTGTCTGTGGAGGTGGCAAGACAGATACCCAGGCCTGTCATAGCGGTTGATTTCTGCTACGACATGCTGGCATTCGGCAGAAACAGCATATCGTCAGGAAACGAAGCGCCCGCCATATGGCCGGTATGCGGAGACGGGGAGGGTCTTCCCTTTCCTGACGCGACCTTCCAGGGGATAACCGTTGCCTTTGGCGTAAGGAACCTGGGCAACCTTGAAAAGGGGCTCTCTGAGATGCGCCGGGTGCTGATGTCAGGGGGAAAGCTGGTTGTCCTGGAGTTTTCCAGGCCATCCAATCCCGTTTTCGCGCCTCTGTACAGGTGGTATCTTCACAACATCCTGCCAGTCATAGGCGGCATGATATCAGGGGACAGAGACGCCTATCAGTACCTTGCCGAATCCATTGAGGCTTTCCCTGCCCCTGAACAGGTGGCCGCCCTGATGGATAAAACCGGATACCGGCAAATCAGATACAGACCCATGACCATGGGCGTAGTCACACTTTACACCGGACTGGCATCGTAATTGCCGTTATATCAATGACAACAGTTCAGGAAAACCGGAAAGATATAGTAGAGATATTCACTGACGGGGCATGTTCCGGCAATCCCGGTCCTGGAGGGTGGGGAGCAGTGCTCCGTTACGGGAGACATGAAAAGGAGCTGGCAGGCTGGTGTGGTCTCACCACCAACAATCGCATGGAACTGCTGGCTGCCATAAGGGCGCTGGAGGCCCTCAAGAGGCGATGTCAGGTTACCATGACCACTGATTCACAGTATGTGCAGCAGGGCATAACATCATGGGTCAGGGGATGGAAGAGGAATGGTTGGACCAGAAAGGGAAACAAGCCGGTAAAGAACAGCGACCTCTGGCGCAAACTCGACGCGTTATGCCAAGGGCATGAGGTGACCTGGAAATGGGTCAGGGGACACGCGGGACACCCTGAAAACGAACGCGCTGACCGTCTTGCCGTAAAGGCAATAGATGATGGACGCGCGGGATTGCTTGAAGAGGACATGGCAGGCAGGCTGTCTGAAGAGTAATCCTGGACATAAGAAGATGTCCGGGGTGATATCTTTACAGTCTGAAAGAGATAATTCAGAACAGATATGGAAATAAGAGGAAGCAGACAGTACGGCTGGAGGGCCAACAGGCAATTCGCAGAGAGACAAGGCAGAAAAAATCATGTGGCACGCCACCTGTCAGGATATGGCAAAGGCATCCTGACGATCCTTTCACTTATCCTGTCAATGGGGCTCATATACACCTTTTTACCTGAAATCAACCAGAATTTACCTGACATAGAGCTGTCTGGCACAGAAAAAGACCACACATCGGCCATGGATGGAAAAGGGCCTGAATCCCTGGGCCTTGCAGCCGACCATGCCGGCAGCAGGAGACTTGCAGCATCCGAACTGAAAAGGCTCATTTCTCCTGACATGTTCTTTAACCTCGGAAGGGGCAGCGTCATACTGACAGAGGGGCATGAACAACTCCATGTAAAGACAAGCCTTGACACTGAACTTCAGCAAAAAATCCTGGCGCATATAGGAAAGACCTCGGCCCCGTTGTCAGGCATAGTGGTAATGGACGCGTCAAACGGGGAGATACTTGCCATGGCGGGACGCAACAGTTCAGGAGAAGCCGGCAACCCCTGCACATCAAAACTGTTTCCGGCGGCAAGCCTGTTCAAACTGGTTACAGCCGCAGCCGTTATCGAAGAAGAAAACATAACTCCTGAAAAAAAATTCGCCTTTAACGGCAGGCGTCACACGCTCTACAGGTCACAGCTCAGGGAAGGCAGCAACAGGTACAGCAATTTCATTTCCCTGAAAGATGCCTTTGCCCTTTCAATAAATCCTGTATTCGGCAAGATAGGCATACACATGCTGGGCAAAAAGGGCCTTGAAAGGTATGCCGCTGCCTTTGCCTTCAAAAAGGATATGGATTTTGAACTCCCTGTAACTCCGAGCCGGTTTTCCCTTTCGGACAATGAATTCAATCTTGCCGAGGTGGCAAGCGGTTTTAACCGTGAAATCAGGATATCGCCGCTGCACGCGGCCATGATGGCATCCGCGGTTGCGAATGACGGCATTATGACAAGGCCTGTCCTTATAAAAAAGATATATGATTCCAGGGGAAACGCCATTTACCAAAACAGTTACGCGCCCATGCAGAGAAGCATGGCCCCTGAAACGGCAGCCTTCCTGGATGAAATGATGAGGGAAACAGTAAAGTCAGGGACGGCAAGAAAGGCGTTTGCCGGATACAGGCGTGACAGTGTGCTTTCAGAACTTGTAATCGGCGGCAAGACAGGAACCATTGACAGCAGGGATCATGATATCAGGTACGACTGGTTCTGCGGCTTTGCCAGGGAAAGGGATGGAAACCGTAAAATTGCCGTGGCAGTGCTTACAGGACATAAAAAACCGCATCTTGACACACGGTCTTCAACACATGCCCGATATATAATAAAAGAGGCCTTCAGAAAGTATATCAGCCGCAAATCCGCATCAAGGGCAAAAAACCGGACACGCGCCCGCTCAACAGACAGGGGTTAAACCTGGCAGGCCGGCCATGACATGAATGCCTCCACGCCCTTTCCTGTCAGGCGTCTTTTTTAAAAAACCGTATCGCAAAGGCGGCAAACAGCAGTATCAGGAGTGCCGCCAGGGCGAATGAAAAAAGGGTTGTCCTCACCCCTGCCAGACCGGCGACCCAGCCCTGCAGGATGCTTCCAACGGGGAAAAAGCCCATGAAACACATGGAGAAAAGCCCCATCAGCCTGCCCCTCATGCTGTCAGCGGCATTTATCTGTATGAGACTTATCGCACTGGTTGAGGTAAGCACCATGACAAAACCGCTGGCAAAAAGGGCTGCCATTGCCTCGCTGTAATTCCTTGAGACCGCGAAAAGCATGATGCTCACCGGAAAAAGCACTGTTCCTGTCCACCACCACCTTTGCCGGTTTTCAGGCCGTCCCAGAAAGGCTACAAATACGGCGGCGGCAAGGGCGCCCAGACCGTTTGAAGCGCCAAGGAAACCATATTCACGCGCTCCGAGGCCAAGCACGTCACGACCCAGGGATGGCAGAAGCACCGAATAGGGCAGAAGCAATACGCCGAACATCATTACAACAAGGAGCACATGGACAAGGATGGGAACGGACTTCAGGTATTCCAGCGTCTCCCTGAAGGAAGCAAGCGGGTTGCCCCTTGCACTGGAATCCGCATTTCCGCCCCCATGGACGTCATACTCAGGGTGCATGGAGCGTATCTTCATAAGGCAGACTATTATCACCATGGCTGAAACAGCCTTGGAATAGAAACACCAGGCATCACGTCCGGCTGCCATGAGCAGACCGGCAATGGCAGGGCCTGCGAAACGCGCCAGGTTGAAGATGGATGAATGAAGGGCCAGTGCGTTTGTGATGTCTGCCGTCCCGGTGAGGTCAAAGACAAGGGCCTGACGGGCCGGTACTTCAAAGGACATACCGCCTCCAAGCAGAAAGGCAAGGAAGAGTATCTGATAAAAATTGATTACGCCTGCGTCAACAAGGATTCCGAAAAGCAGGGCCTGGAGCAGGATTACTCCCTGCACCCTCAAAAGGAAGGTGATGCGTGGCAGCCTGTCAGCCAGCATTCCCCCGTAAAACGCGAAAAGCATTATGGGCAGGCCTGCCACAGCTCCAAGCACACCCACATGAAAGGGGGAGTCCGTCAGTTCAAGTACAAGCCACCTCTGGGCAGTCCCCTGAATCCAGGTTCCCATGATGGCAACCGCCTGACCTGCCAGAAGCCACCTGAAGCCCCTGTGGGCAAGGGAGGAAAAAGGCCCGCAGCCGCAGTCTGACAATGGTCTCAAGAGAGAAACAAGCCTGGATTATCCGAGCAGTTTGGCTGCCTCACGGGCAAAATAGGTGATTATCATGTCGGCGCCGGCCCGCTTGAAGCAGAGAAGCGATTCCATCATCACCTGTTTTTCATCTATCCATCCGTTCATGGCAGCCGCCTTTATCATGGCGTATTCACCGCTTACCTGATAGGCGGCAACAGGAAGATGAAACTCGTTGCGGAGCATGCTGATAATGTCAAGATAGGGCATGCCGGGCTTGACCATGAGGATATCCGCCCCCTCTTCAAGGTCAAGGGACGCCTCCCTGACGGCCTCCCTCGCATTGGCCGGGTCCATCTGGTAGGAACG
>CAYXYO010000118.1:0-3743 GCA_964469365.1 uncultured Desulfobacterales bacterium
ATACGGCAAAGAGGCCGGGATCAAGAAAAATTTCACTGCATGCGGCAAGATTGTCAAGTCGCAAATCGATATCCCTGCCGTAACGGTGGGAGACCCTTGCGGCGCTTTCCGATATGGTACGCACAACCTCTTCCCGGCCCATCTTCCTGAATACGGGCTTTGGCATGTTGGTAAACTCTGTAAGGGTTGTAACCAGCATCTCAAGTCTGGCAGCCTCTTCAAGTATGACTTCCGTATATTCAGGATGTTTGACGCCTGTATTCATAAGTCTTCTTGCAAATCCTCCAATGGCAAGCACGGGATTTCTTATCTGATGGCTTATATCGTCAAGGATACTGCCAAGATAGAGCATTCGCCTTGATCTCTGCAATGCCCTTTCTATCCCTTTTAGCCTGGATATGTCATTAATGGTAAAAACAATATTGTTATTACCTTCCACAGGCATACCTGAGGCTGAAAGCATGGTGATAAAACCGGTTCCGTCAACCCTGCGCATCATGGCTTCACCCTCATATTCTCCACGGTTCCTTACCATGTGAAGGATATTGGGCAGGAAGACCTGCCTGTCCTCCTCCATAAAAAGGCTCTCAAGTTTCCCGCCTGTAAGGGAATGACGGTCTGCCCCAAATATGGCTGCCGCCTTTTTGTTGATGAAAATTATACGTCCGCCCAGATTTGAGACCAGAATCCCGCTGTTGATAATCTCAAGAAGCCTTGTGATTATCTCAGGGGGAGACTCCGCGGACTCAGCCACAGCCATCTCTCTTTCCCTTTTTATCTCTTTTGACATTCTCCGCGCCCGATCTTGTTACATATCATATTGTTATCTTTCATTGCCAGGCTCCATCCCGCAGGAACGGTTATTGTGGTAAACCTGTCTGTTACAAGGCACGGACCTTCCAGGCATCCCATTCCTTTCAAATCATTCCAGTTTACGACAGGCACATTCAATGTCATGTCCCTGAAGATAACTTCAGAATAATCAAATTGCCGGGCCGGACTCATCCCCGCCCCCCCGTTCCTGTTTTCATGCGGTTCACGCGCTGTTCCCGGACGTTTTATAACGGCCATCAGGCGGATGGCGGTAATCTCCAGCCCGGAATCAGGCATTGAGTAACCGTAAAGCCGTTCATGCGCCATGTGCATATCATCCCTCCATGTCGCGCCCCAAGGGATGGAAAGCTCAAAGGACTGTCCCCTGTATCTTGCATCAACCCACCGCCGGAAGCCTGTTTCGCCATGGGGCATGCCCGCGGACCTTATTTCATTCAAAACATCAACAACAAGCCTGTCAAAAGAAGCCTCGATTTCTTTGTCAGACTCAGGCCCCTCCATGCCTTTCATAACAGCCATGGAGCGTTCAACGGTTATATCAGCAACCGACATGCCCCTCGCTGAAAAAATCCCCGCATTTTCCGGAACAATCACCCTCCCTATCTCGAGTTCATCCGCCACTTCCAGGGCATGCATCCCGGCTGCGCCTCCAAAACAGACCAGGGTGAAGTCACGGGGGTCATATCCCCTTTCCACGGAGACCGCCCTTATGGCCTGCACCATATTGGTATTGACGAGTTGTATTATGCCCAGGGCCGCCCGGACCGCGTCCATATGGAGCTCCGCAGCAAGTTCTGTTATGGCCGCCGCGCTACGTTCAGGATAAAGTTTCATCCTTCCGCCAAGAAAGGTGTCCTGGCGAAGCCTTCCAAGAAAAAGGTTGGCGTCTGTTACCGTCACCCTGTCACCCTTGCCGTAACAGACAGGACCGGGATCAGCCCCGGCGCTTTCAGGCCCCACTGCCATCAGCCCGCCCCTGTCTATCCATGCGACGGAACCTCCACCGGCCCCAACAGTATGTATGTCTATAAAAGGCAGGGCAACCGGAAACCCCTCTATAACATAGTCCCTGGTATATGTGAGCTTGCCTTGACATAACGATACATCAGTGGATGTTCCACCCATATCAAAGGTGATAATATCAGGAAAACCCGTTCTCCTGCCAAGTTCAAGGGCTGCCATAACCCCCGCGGCCGGGCCTGACAGCAGTGTCTTTACAGCCTGTTTACCTGTATTGGCCGCCGGGACGCATCCGCCGTTTGACTGCTGTACAAATATGGCTGTATCCGGAAATTTTTTCTCCAGCCTTCTGATATAGTTTCCCACAACAGGACCAAGGTAGGCATTGACAACAGTGGTGGACGTGCGTTCATACTCCCTGAATTCAGGCATGATTTGAGACGACACGGACACAGGAAAACCTGCCTCTGATATTGCGTCAGCCACAAGCTCCTCATGGGCCGGATTGGCATAGGAATGCAGAAAACAGACGGCAACGCTTTCAGGCTCCAACCTCCTGCACAGTTCCACAATACGTTGAACTTCCCTGTCATGAAGCGGCGTTATGACCTCGCCCCTGAAATTCAGACGTTCCCTGACTCCGGCTATCATCCCCTGTTCCAGCACGGGTTTTGACGGACGCTGTTTGAGGTCATAGAGCGCGGGCCGCGCCTGACGGCCTATCAGGACAACATCCTCAAAGCCCATGGTAGTGACAAGGAGGGTGCGGGCCCCCTTGCGTTCAAGGAACGCGTTGGTTCCGACTGTTGTGCCGTGCACCAGTTCTATGGAATCAAGGGGTATATCCGGAAGAAGATGCCCTATGCCTTCCATGATGGCCCTGGAAGGATCATCAGGAGTGGAAAGGGTCTTCCATCTTCTCCACCTGCCTGTTGAATCCAGACAGGAAAAATCTGTAAAGGTGCCTCCGGTGTCTATACCCACCCTGAGCGGCACGGTTTCTTCTCCATGATTCTGCATAAAACCCTTTCCGATGTCTGACCTGCGCGTTATGACACGCATCCTGCCCGGAACGCCTGCTGACGCGCCGCAGGGCGCCGGCTTCAGATTTTATTTCCCATCCCTGCGCAATGTATCCAGGATTGTGACATATATCTCCGGAAACATCCCGGCGAATGAATCAGGGGAGATCTTTCCACACTCAATAAACTTGACAGCTATCTCCTTGGCTGCCCTCAGGGCCGTTTCCTTTTCCCTGAATGTGGCGGCAATTTCAGGGATACTGTGTTTTTGTTCCGACATACTGATTCCCTCTTTTCTTTATTATTGGGTATGACAGGGGTGACCATGACACAAAAAAACAACCCTGCTGAGGAAGAAGGCCAGTTAATCTCCAGCAGGGCGTTGTCCGAAAAAGAATTCCTGCAAAACCCTTTCCCGCAACAAACTGTATAATATTGGATATTAGATGCCATATCAAGATGTTTCAACGCCTTAACAACATGACGGCCTGCCATCATATTTACAATGCCGGTCACTGGCAAACCTCTTATGGACAGAACAGCTTTAACGCTTCATGCAGTTCCTTCACATGCCCTGCCAGGCCTTCACCCGCAAAGGGCATGTTGATCTCTTCCTCTTCCATGTAAACAGGTTCAAGCGTACTAAACAGGGCCGCGAGTTCCTGAAGAGAGAGACCGCGCAAAAAAGCCGCCAATTCGCCTGGAGAGAGCGGCAACCGACCTTGCCGTCCCTTCTCCATCTGAACCAGCGCGTCAAAAAATCCCCTTATAACCGGCGCGAGAAACCTGCCATCAGCAATTATGGCCCTGCCTGTGCCGTCAAGCCTGTCAAGGCGCATCCTGACGGTAAGATCAAGAAAAAAACAGACAAGGGCGGTGACTCTCTCTTCCCTTACATCTTCAATAAAAGGAAACTGTCTGTCATAT
>CAYXYO010000119.1:0-2715 GCA_964469365.1 uncultured Desulfobacterales bacterium
GATCTGGCAAGGGCTGAGGTGGAACGCCTTGCCAGGGGGCTTCTTGCCAATGACCTCATCCAGCGGTCTGTGATAGTTCATGCAGACGAGTTTGATGCCGCCTGGAACAGGGATGATTCCCCGTTTTTCGCTGTGCCGAGGGTGCTTGATGAGACAGAGGCAAGGGTGGAGACCATTGATCTTGCATCCCTGGACGATGCGGCCCTTCTTGAACTTTCCAGGGAGAGGATGCTTGTTCTCAACCTTGAGGAGATGAGGAGACTTAAAGGTTATATTGCTGACAGGGCGGTGGCGGATTCAAGAAAAAAGGCCGGGGCCCCGGCGGACTTTACTGATGTGGAGCTTGAAGTCCTTGCCCAGACCTGGTCCGAACACTGCAAGCACAAGATATTCAATGCCATAATCACCTATGAAGACAGGGAAAAGGATAAAAAAGAGGTCATAGAGAGCCTTTTTGACACCTGTATCCGCAGGGGTACTGCCGAGATACGCGAAGCCATGGGAGAGGATGACTGGTGCCTTTCTGTCTTCAAGGACAATGCGGGCGTTGTGAGCTTCAACGACAGGTACAGCATTGCCTTCAAGGTGGAGACACATAACAGCCCATCGGCCCTTGACCCCTATGGCGGCGCGCTTACAGGCATAGTTGGGGTAAACCGCGACCCCTTTGGAACCGGACTGGGCTCAAAACTTGTGTTCAACACGGATGTCTTCTGTTTCGGCCCGCCTGATTATGAGGGAGAGCTGCCCGGGAACCTGCTGCATCCCCTCAGGATATTCGAAGGGGTACGTGAAGGCGTTGAGCATGGCGGCAACCAGAGCGGCATCCCCACTGTGAACGGTTCCATTGTGTTTGATGAGCGTTACCTTGGGAAACCCCTTGTGTTTTGTGGAACCGCTGGCATCATGCCCAAGGAGGTAAACGGCAGGCCCGCCCATGAAAAAAAGGCTGAACCAGGCGATTACATTGTCATGAGCGGCGGCAGAATAGGCAAGGACGGCATACACGGCGCCACCTTTTCATCTGAAGAACTCCATGAGGGTTCCCCTGCGACAGCGGTTCAGATAGGGGACCCGATTACACAGAAAAAGATGACAGATTTTCTCCTGCGCGCCAGGGATGCAGGGCTTTATAACTCCATTACCGATAATGGCGCGGGCGGTCTTTCATCATCAGTGGGAGAGATGGCCGAGGAGTCAGGAGGCATGGAACTGCACCTTGACAGGGCACCCCTCAAGTATCACGGCCTTCAGCCATGGGAGATACTGGTGTCAGAGGCGCAGGAACGCATGACAACAGCCGTGCCACCTGAAAAACTGGATGAGTTTCTTGCCATGTCTGAAAAGATGGGTGTTGAGTCAACAGTGCTTGGCAGGTTTACGGACTCAGGATTTTTCCATTGCCTTTATGACGGCAGGACCGTGGCATGGCTTGAGATGGATTTTCTCCATAACGGCGTGCCGCGTCTTGAGCTTGAAGCCGTATGGGAAAGGCCTGTTTATGATGAAGTCCCCCTTGAGGAACCCCATGACTATGGAGCCGAGCTTGAGAGACTTCTCGCCCGTTACAACATATGCAGCAAGGAGTATGTGGTTCGCCAGTATGACCATGAGGTGCAGGGCGGCAGCGTTGTCAAGCCGCTGACAGGCGCTGAAAATGACGGGCCGAGCGATGCCGCTGTCGTGCGTCCTGACCTTGACGCCTTTGACGGCGTGGTGGTATCCCACGGGATATGTCCCCGTTATTCTGACCTTGACGCCTATAACATGGCCGCGTGCGCCGTTGACGAGGCTGTGCGCAATGCGGTTGCCGTGGGCGCTGATGTGAGACGCATGGCAGGTCTTGACAACTTCTGCTGGTGCGATCCGGTGCATTCTGAAAAGAATCCTGACGGTCGTTACAAACTTGCACAGCTTGTGAGGGCCAACAGGGCGCTTTACGATATATGCACAGCCTATGGCGTTCCATGCATATCCGGCAAGGACAGCATGAAAAACGACGCCACCATAGGCGGCACAAGGATATCAATCCCGCCCACCCTGCTCTATTCCGTGGTCGCAAGGATAGATGACGTGAGAAAGGCCGTTACCATGGACGCCAAGGGCCCAGGTGATCTGGTCTATGTCCTTGGCATGACATATGAGGAAATGGGCGGCTCGGAATATCTTGCTTCAAGGGGACTCCGGGGCGGGACCGTACCGGCTGTAAATGCCGTTGAGGCCATTGAAAGGTATGTGAAGCTGTCAGAGGCGATAAAGGCAGGTCTTGTAGCCTCATGCCATGACTGTTCTGACGGGGGCCTTGCGGTTGCCCTTGCGGAGACGGCCTTCAGCGGCGGCCTGGGCATGGAGGTCGAGCTTGACAGGGTTCCGGCAGAGGGGGTCGGACGGACGGATTTTCTGCTTTTTTCAGAGAGCCAGAGCAGGTTTGTGGTGACTGTGCGGCCTGAAAGGGCAGCCGACTTTGAAAGGGCCATGGCAGGTACGGTGTTCGGCAGGGCAGGGGTTGTGCTGGAAGGGCCTGAACTGCGTCTTGTCAGAGATGGCAACCTGCTGTTTTCAAGGAGTATCGAGCAGCTCAAGGCCGCCTGGAAGGCCCCGCTCGCATGGTAGATATGGATATTTCAGGAATAATAGAAGACGAGGTGCTGATAATCAGGCATTCAGGAGAGATCCCTGAAATTGCCTATCAGGGGTGTCGTTACTATCTGTCCC
>CAYXYO010000120.1:0-7365 GCA_964469365.1 uncultured Desulfobacterales bacterium
GCCGCCACCGGCAGTATGGCCATGGATGGCCATTCTGCCGGCTCAGGAACCGTGTTCCCACGCGCAGGAAAAAAGCGGCAATGGGGCGCCCTTTTCTTTGGTTCGTTTCTTTTGGGCGAGCAAAAGAAATGAACAAGAAAAAGGCGCCGTGAAAATGCGCGGCGCCTTTTGTTTCTTTATCTGAAAAACCCTGACTGATATTTATCCCTGGGGTTCAAGAGCGTTTCTGCGTCCCACCAGGAATTTCCATGCCTTTTCCACATCAGCCTGGGACTGTTTCATCAGTTCTTCGGCATGATCCGGATTGGTCAGTTTCAGCATGCGGTAACGGTTTTCACCAAGGGCATACTCGTCGAAACTGATGGAAGGTTCCTTGGAGTCAATGATCAGGGGGTTCTTGCCTTCCGCCTCGAGCTGCGGATTGTAACGGTAGAGGGGCCAGTGGCCACACGCTACCGCCTTTTTCTGCTGTTCAAGACCAAGGGTCATATTGATGCCGTGGTTGATGCAGTGGGCATAGGCGATAATGAGTGAAGGCCCGTCATACGCCTCTGCCTCGGCAATTGCCTTGGCCACCTGGGACGGATTGGCTCCCATGCTCACCTTGGCCACATATACGTTACCGTATGTGGAGAATATCATGCCGATATCCTTTTTGGGCATCTTTTTGCCACCTGCGGCAAACTGGGCGGTCGCGGCCCTGGGAGTGGACTTTGACATCTGTCCGCCGGTATTGGAATATACCTCGGTATCAAGGATCATCACATTGATATTTTCACCTGAAGCCAGCACATGATCAAGTCCGCCATAGCCGATATCATAGGCCCAGCCGTCACCGCCGAAGATCCATACCGATTTCTTCACAAGATAGTCTGCAACATAATAGAGGCGCTTGGCAATGGCATTGTCCTTGCCGTCAAGCCTTTTCTTGAGCTTTGCCACACGGTCACGCTGCGCCTCTATCTCTGTCTGGGTCTTCTGTGGCGCTGAAAGTAACTCATCAGCCATTTCCGCCTTGACAAGTTTTGCGTCCACTGCGGCCCTGAGGAGTTCGGCTGCCTGGGATGCCATCTTGTTTACAGAGGCCCTCATGCCAAGGCCGAATTCAGCGTTGTCCTCAAAGAGGGAATTTGACCACGCCGGGCCGCGTCCGTCAGCCCTTTTGGCATATGGAGTGGTTGGCAGGTTGCCGCCGTAGATGGATGAACAGCCTGTGGCATTGGCTATCAGCATCCTGTCTCCGAACATCTGGGTTACGAGCTTGATATACGGGGTCTCGCCGCATCCGGCACATGCGCCTGAAAACTCGAAAAGTGGCCTTAAAAGCTGGCTGCCCTTTATGGTGGCCGGATTGATTTCAGCAGGATCTATCTCTGGCAGTTTCAGAAAGTGTCTCACGTTCTTGGACTCTGTCTTTCTGACTTCCTCTGTATTCTCAATCATCTGTAGCGCCTTGTTACCCTTCTTGCCAGGACACGCCTTTACGCACAGGGTGCAGCCGCAACAGTCTTCGGTAAATACCTGAACAGTAAACTTGCGTCCCTTGAAACTCTTGCCCGCGGCGTCAACGGTCTTGAAGTTCTTTGGCGCGCTGCCTGACTCAGGGGCTACCTTTATACGTATTGCAGCATGAGGACAGACAATGGAACACTGGCCGCACTGTATGCAGTTTTCAGGCATCCACTCAGGAACATGAACAGCAATATTGCGTTTTTCATACTGGGTGGTGGCAGTAGGCCAGGTGCCGTCATCAGGGATCTGGGAAACCTTGAGCTCTTCTCCCTTGCCCTGAATCATCTTTGCTGTAACTTCCTTCACAAAGTCAGGTGCGTCATCAGGAACAGTGGGTGGCAGTTCGTGTCCCTTTACAGACTTGCCAAGCTTGACCTCAACAATGTTGTCAACGGCGGCGTCAACGGCATCGTAATTCATCTGTACGATCTTTTCGCCCTTCTTGCCATAGGTCTTTTTAATGGCGTCCTTGATGGCCTTTATGGCCTCATCCCTTGTCAGTATGCCTGAAATAAGGAAAAATGCTGTCTGCATTATCATATTGATACGCGCTCCAAGCCCGATGGCCTCTGCAAGCTTGATGGCGTTGATAATGTAAAACTTCGCCTTTTTCTCTATCAGATCCCTCTGAACCTTGCCGGGCAGGTGTTTCCACACCTCCTTTGCGTCATAATTAGTGGTGAGAAGGAAGGTCCCCCCTTCTTCCAGGTTGCAGAGCATGTCATATTTATCCAGAAATGTGGCGTTGTGACACGCGATGAAATTGGCCTTGTTGATAAGGTAGGGGGCCTCTATCTGATTCTTTCCGAAACGCAGGTGAGAGGTGGTGATGGAACCTGATTTCTTTGAATCATACACAAAGTATCCCTGGGCGGAGTTGTCGGTTTCAGTGCCGATAATCTTGATGGTGTTCTTGTTGGCGCCAACCGTTCCGTCTGAGCCGAGGCCGTAGAACATTGCCCTGTAGACATCGTCTCCTTCTATATTGAAGGATTTGTCATAATCAAGGCTTGTAAATGCCACGTCATCATGGGGACCCACGCAGAAATGATTTTTCGGGGCCATGGAGTTCATGTTGTCAAATACCGCCTTTACCATGGCAGGCGTAAATTCCGCTGAACCAAGTCCGTAGCGTCCTGAAAGGATAACGGGCATGGCAGCCGACCTGTTTGTCTCAACGGCCTCGCCTATTGCGGCCCGCACGTCAAGATAGAGGGGTTCACCAGCGCTGCCGGGCTCCTTGGCCCTGTCAAGCACTGTGATCCTTTTTACTGTTGAGGGAAGGGCGTTGACCATTGCCCTGGAGTCAAACGGTCTGAAAAGACGGACAATAACCATTCCGATCTTCCTGCCCTGGGCCACGAGATGATCAATGGTCGCCGCTGTAGTCTCGCAACCTGACCCCATCATTACAATTACTTCCTCGGCATCCGGAGAACCGTAGTAATCAAAAAGATTGTATTTTCTGCCTGTAAGGGCGGCAAACCTGTCCATGGTTTCCTGAACGATTCCCGGCGTGGCGTTATAGTATTTGTTCACGGTCTCGCGGCCGGTGAAATAGACGTCAGGGTTTTGGGCTGTTCCGCGTATGGCAGGCCTGTCAGGCGTAAGGCCGCGAAGACGATGGGCAATTACCAGCTCCTCGTCGATTATGGCGCGCATATCGTCTTCTGTAAGCTGCTCCACCTTCTGTATCTCGTGGGATGTGCGGAAACCGTCAAAGAAGTGCATGAAGGGGATACGGGATTTAAGCGCGCTTTGAGTGGCTATCAGCGCCATATCCATACATTCCTGCACGTTTCTGGAACAGAGCATTCCCCACCCGGTCTGCCTTGCCGCGTATACGTCTCCATGGTCGCCAAAGATGGAAAGACCCTGGCACGCGATGGAACGGGCGGTTATGTGAAATACCGTGGGGGTCAACTCCCCTGCTATCTTGAACATGTTGGGCAGCATGAGCAGCAGGCCCTGTGACGCGGTGAAGGTTGTGCAGAGCGCCCCTGTGGTAAGTGAGCCGTGCAGTGAACCCGCGACCCCGCCTTCTGACTGCATCTGGGTTACGGCAGGCACTGTGCCCCAGATATTTTTCTGTCCCGCATTGGCCTTGGCGTCAGCCTCGGCAGCCATGGGGGAAGAAGGTGTGATGGGATAGATGGTGATAACTTCGCTTGTGGCATAGGCTACATGGGTGCAGGCCTGATTGCCATCAATGGTGACCATTTTTCTGGACATTTTTTCTCCTTTGATTGTAATATTGTTTATGGAAGTTTACAGTTGCATATAGTTTCAAATACAAACATGCCATGAAGGACAGAAAGGACAGAGGGGAACTGTTTCTGCCGGAACGAGAGTTGAAATTTACCTGTCTTTGAGGAGTTGTCAATAGTGAAATCGTGTCTTGACCCCGAATTTTGATTAAAAATGGATAAAAAAAGAAGAAATATCCTTGAAAAGACCCTTTTTTCCCTGCTGGGAAAGGCTCCAGGCTCTTTTCTGGCCGTCCTTGATGAAGACGGATGGCTTTCTGTAAAGGAGATTCACAGGATTCTCCAGGCCAGAAAGGGCTGCGGTTTTCTCACGCCCGCAACAATAAGACAGTTTGTTGACCTCTACATGCCTGAAAGGTTCGAGCTCAGGGATAACATGATAAGGGTAAGGCCTGAATATATGGAGCCTGGTCTGCTTGTCCATGAATACGTTTCACCGCCGGACCGGCTGTATGTGCCTGTACGCCCCAGGGCGCACGCTCATGTCATGAAAAACGGCCTCCTTCCGCCCTCCAACAGAAAATGGATAGTGCTTGCTGCCGGGAAAAAGGACGCGGAGACCCTGGGCAAACGGCGCGACGCGGCTCCGATTACAGGGGAGGTGGACTGCATCGTGGCGGAAAGACTTGGGGTGTGCTTTTTCAGGGCTGACGGGCCGCTTTACCTTGTGGACAGGCTCCCTTCCGCATGTATAACCCTCCCTCCATTGCCTGAAGAAGCCGGACATGATAACATTGCAAAGGAGCGGTCAGAGAGTAGAAAAAAGAAAGAAACGGCTTCCGGCATGGAAAAACCATCAACCCCTCTGCCAGGCTCATTTTTCCCCGGGACCCCTCCATCCTTTATCAAGTCGGAAAAAGGCCGTAAAGGCAGAAAAAAGGAACCTGAATGGAAACAAAAACGGCGCAGGGCAAAAAAATATACAGGAAGGTGAGAAGCATATCCTGCCTCCTTGTCTTTATGTGCCTTGTTTATCTGCCGGGCAACGCCTGGTCAATGATATCCGTGGGCGAGGAAAAGGAGATAGGTGCCAGGCTGCTGCGGCAGGTGGAGACCCAGGCCCCCCTGCTTAACGACCCGGAGATAGTGGCGTGGGTAACCGGAGCGGGAAGGGAAGTGCTGGATGTTGTGGGCACAACATATTTTGATTTCCGTTTTTTTGTGATCAGGGACGACGCCATGAACGCCTTTGCCATGCCTGGCGGCATTGTTGTTGTGCATTCAGGTCTTATTGAAGGAATTGACAGCAAAAACGAACTGGTTTGCATCCTGGCCCATGAAATTGGCCATGTCCAGGGCAGACATGTGGCAAGACGCATGGATCAGATGAAGGTGGTAAATATTGGAACGGCGCTTCTTGCCATTGCGGGGATGTTTCTCGGAGGAGATGCCAGCAGCGCCATACTTACAGGCTCCCTTGCCATGAACCAGAGTCTTGCACTGAAATACAGCAGGAGCGATGAGGAGGAGGCTGACCGGCGCGCCATGCAGTGGATATGCGAGGCCGGTTATGACCCCATGGGACTGGTGACAAGTCTCAGGAAAATGAAACGGAACCAGTGGATGGGTTCCCAGGAAATCCCGTCCTACCTTTCCACCCATCCGGGTTCAAGCCAGCGCATAACCTATATAGAAGAACAGGCTGCCCTTCATCCATGCAAACAGCGTAAAAGGGAAGACCCGGTCACACTGAAACGCTTTCAGGTCAAAATAAAGAACATGTCCCACAATCCCAGAATGATGTTGAGGTACTACAAGGAACAGCTTGCCAGACAACCTGATGACATGTTCGCCCTGTACGGTTACGCCCTTGCCTGTTTTTCAGCCAGAAACTATGATGAATCCATCAAATATTTTGACAGGCTTATCAAGCTCCATCCTGACATTGACGGCTTTATCACAGACAGGGCATCAGCCTTCTTTGCCGCGGGAATGTACAGGAAGGTTATTGATATACTTGAGAAATACAGACAAAAACGCAATGACCCCATGGCCGATTACTATATCGGACGATCCTACCTTGAGACAGGCATGCCTGAACACGCCCTCAAGGAATTTCTGCCCCTGGTACAGGAATGGCCCTTTTCCGAACAGTTGATGTTCCAGACAGGCAGGGCGTGCGCCGCCGCAGGCCGCCGTGGCGAAGCCCACTATTATTTTTACAAATATTACAGCATGATAAACAATAACGAAATTGCAGCCTATCACAGGCGCAAGGCATTGCGGCTCCTGCCTGAACATAGTCCCCTGCGGAGGAAAATAGGCAGCGGCGAGGAGACGAAAGACCACCCAGGCGCAAAGAGAGGTTGATTTGAAGACAAGAAAGGATTTCACGGTGTTTTTTATCATAGCGGCATTGATAATCGTTTCAGATCAGTGGGTTAAGCATTTGATAAGCTCAAACTTCTCCCTCTATGAAAGCCGTGAAGTGATAAAGGGGATTTTCAACCTCACATATCTCACCAACACAGGTGCCGCCTTTGGTTTCATGGCCGGGGCAGGCAGGTGGCATCACCTCTTTTTCCAACTTGTCGGCTTCATTGCCCTGGGCGGGCTTTTCTATCTCTACGCGTCGTCAGCAGGCGGAGAGCGTCTTCTTCTCTGGGGATGCTCCCTGGTGTTCGGCGGAGCGGCAGGCAATCTTGTCGACAGGATACGGTTCCAGAAGGTTGTGGATTTCCTTGATTTCCATCTCGGCCCCCACCACTGGCCGGCCTTTAATATCGCTGACAGCGCCATCACCGTGGGAGGCTTTCTGCTTGCGGTATTTTTTCTGAAAAATTCCGGCCAAAATTAGCCTGTTCACATATCAGTCTAATTTCACATCAAAAAAAAATTTACATTCAACCCTTGCACGCCATTTAATCATGCTTATATTTCCTCCCGTTGCAAGCAGGATGATTGTGCCTGCGGCAAAACCGCTAATAAAAACAACTTAAGATATTTTTTCGTTAAGGAGGAAAACTGAAAATGAAAATCCGTCCATTGAATGATCGTATTCTGGTCGAACGTCTCGAAGAAGAAGAGAAGACCCAGGGAGGAATCATCATACCTGACTCTGCCAAGGAAAAACCTGCTGAAGGCAAGGTGATTGCAGTTGGCAAGGGCAAGAAAAATGAAAAGGGAGAGGTGACTCCCCTTGATGTGAAGGAAGGTGACAGGGTGCTGTTCGGCAAGTATTCCGGCACGGAAGTCAAGGTAGGCGGCATGGACTACCTCATAATGAGAGAAGACGACGTTCTTGGAATTATAGAAGAATAATTTATTAACGAAATCACATTCAAAAGAGCAAAAAGATATTACGGAGGTTCTGATAAATGTCAGCCAAGGAAATCAAGTACAGTGTAAAGGCCAGGGAGTCCATTCTTAATGGTGTAAATACTCTGGCCAACGCGGTAAAGGTCACTCTCGGTCCCAAGGGCCGCAATGTTATTATTGAAAAATCATTCGGTTCACCTGTCATAACCAAGGACGGTGTTACCGTTGCAAAGGAGATCGAACTTGAAGACAAGTTCGCCAACATGGGGGCGCAGATGGTCAAGGAAGTGGCTTCCAAGACCAGCGACGTGGCAGGCGACGGTACCAC
>CAYXYO010000121.1:0-3305 GCA_964469365.1 uncultured Desulfobacterales bacterium
CAGTTCATACAAAACCTTTGTTGGCATAAGACAGCGCACCGAGCCTGCCAACCGCTGCATAGGATGCGGAAGCTGTTCTCTCGTATGCCCCAATCAGGCCATCAGTCCAACCCCCAACCCCAATGATGACCGGTACAGATTCCAGGCTACCCAGAAGGGCGACGCCATCAAAAGGGGCGGAAGAAGGAACGTGCCTGGCGCATCACTGCTTGACAAGATAATCTTTAACCGCATCTCCATGCTCACCGACCCTGCCCTTGACGCCGGGCGTCATGAGTTTCAGCTTAACACCATACTTGGAAGGGTGCTTTCCCCCGAAGAGTATCTCCGCCGCAAGGCGGCAGGCGAATGGATTCCGCCCACAAGGGAGATATTTCCATTCATTATCGGCTCCATGTCATTCGGGGCGCTTTCACCCAACATGTGGCTTGGACTGCTGCAGGGCGTGGCATACTGCAACGAGGTCCTCGACATTCCGGTTGTAATGGCTACTGGAGAAGGCGGATGTCCTCCCTGGGTGCTTAAAAGCCCCTTCCTCAAATACATAATTCTCCAGATAGCGTCAGGCTATTTCGGATGGGACGAGATCATAAGGGCCATACCGGACATGCAGTGCGATCCGGCAGCCATAGAGATCAAGTACGGCCAGGGTGCGAAACCGGGCGACGGCGGCCTGCTCATGTGGTACAAGGTGAGCAAGCTCATTGCCAGATTGCGCGGCGTGCCTGAGGGCGTTGATCTTCCATCGCCTCCTGTCCACCAGACACTCTACTCCATTGAGGAGTCTGTAATGAAGATGATACAGACCCTTTCCATGGCATGGGACTTCCGCGTTCCGGTATATCCGAAGATATCAGGTTCAACATCTGCCAAGGCGGTTCTCAACAACCTTGTGAGGAACCCCTATGCGGCAGGCCTGCTCATTGACGGAGTGGACGGCGGCACAGGCGCGGCCTACAACGTAAGCATGGATTCCATGGGACACCCCATCGCATCCAACCTGCGGGAATGTTACCTTGACCTGTGCGCCCAGGGCAAACAGAACGAGATACCGCTCTTTGCCGCCGGAGGCGTTGGCAAGACAGGCAACGTCACCCAGAACGGCATGGCCCTCATCATGCTCGGCGCAAGCGGCGTCCACATGGGCAAATTTATCATGCAGTCCGCTGCAGGATGCCTTGGCAGCGAACGTAACCGCTGCAACATCTGTAACATCGGCCAGTGTCCCAAGGGCATCACCAGCCAGAATCCCAAGCTCTACCGCAGGCTTGATCCGGATCAGGTGGCAGAGAGGGTTGTTGACACCTTCAAGGCCATCCGTACCGAGATGAAAAAGATAATGGCGCCCCTTGGACGCTCCCAGAGTCTGCCCATCGGCATGTCTGACGCCCTGGGCATAGAAGACAAGGACGCGGCTGACAGGCTTAACATCAGATACATTTGTTAGAGGAAATATTGTGAGCGAAGCAATTACCATTAACGGGCTGGATGAAAAAGGTCAGCGCATTAATTCAAAAAAATTCGAGGAAATGGTCCGTGAGGCGTCGCAGCGTTCCTCTCATCTTGTGTTAAACACCTTTGGACAGCACAATGTGGGTGGCAGGCTGAAGGCCGAAGGAAAAAACTTTCTGGTAGAGGTCAACGGCCCCTGCGGACAGAGGCTGGGCTGCATGGGCATGCCTGGCACCAAGATAATATGCAGGGGCTCCGCGTCTGACGATGTGGGCTATCTGAACATAGGAGCAGACATAACCGTGCTTGGCGACGCCACAAACGGCGTATGCAACGCCATGGCGGAAGGCAGGGTAATGGTCGGGGGCTCTATTGGAGCCAGGGGACTTACCATGACCAAGTGGAACCCTGACTACAAACGTCCGGAGCTCTGGGTGCTCGGCTCGGTAGGCGACACCTTCGCTGAATTCAACTGCGGCGGCATTGGCATAATATGCGGCATTGATCCCAAAACCCCAGACAACGTACTTGGGTACCGCCCATGCGTGGGAATGGTTGGCGGGTGGATATACTACCGTGGCAAAACAGACCATTCATATTCACGCACAAATGTAAAGGCGGTAATACCGGATGACGAGCAGTGGGCATGGCTTATGGAAAGGATGCCCGGCTATCTTGAGGAAATAGGCAGAAGCGACCTGCTTGAAACCCTTTCCGTAAGGGAAGAGTGGAAACTCCTTATCGCCCTGCCTCCACAGGAGATGTCCCTGATGTTTTCAGGCGACATGCCCATGTCTGAATTCAAACAGAACATCTGGGACAAGGGCTTTGGCGGCGGAGACCCGATCAGGGACCTTGCCCCCGGTCTGGACAGATCGCCCATAGGCATGATCGAAACCGGAGACCTGAGGCGAAGAAAGCCCTACTGGGCAAACAGACGCGCCGCCGCGCCATGCGCGTACTACTGTCCGGTACACATACCAACCATTGACAGGCTGCGTCTTATCAGGGAGGGCAAGACCAGGGAGGCATATGAGATGGTGCTTGAATACACGCCGTTTCCTGCATCCATCTGCGGTTCCATCTGCCCGAATCTCTGCATGCAGAACTGTTCGCGTCAGGTAGTTGACCAGAGTATTGACGTGGCTCAGCTTGGCAGACACAGCAAGGACATACCGGCTCCTGAAGTAGCGCCTCCCCTTGGCAAAAAGGTAGCCATAATCGGGGGCGGACCGGCAGGCATGAACGCGGCATGGCAGCTTGCCAGAAAGGGGGTTGAGACACACATATTTGAAAAGGATGACAAACTGGGGGGCAAGATGGCCCAGGTCATACCATGGGAACGTCTTCCAAAGGCCGTATGGGAAACAGAGGTCAAACGATTTCTCAACACCCCGAATATCAATGTGCATTTCAATGTCACAATGACAAAGGACAAGTTCAGTGAGCTTGAAAAGGAATTTGACTATGTCATAGTGGCTGTGGGCACCCACGAACCGAGAAAGATACCGTTCCCCGGACATGAAATGGTAATCCCGGCCCTTGATTTCCTGAAGGCTGCCAAAAGTGACAAGCCTCCACAGGTGGGCAAACAGGTGGTAATAATCGGGGCCGGCAATGTCGGATGTGACGTTGCGTGCGAGGCATACCGTCTCGGGGCCCAGGAAGTTACCCTTGTGGATATCCAGAAACCCCTGGCATTCGGCAAGGAGAAAAAGGCAGCCGAGGCACTCGGGGCAAAATTCAAGTGGCCTGTGAGCACCAAGAAGGTGACAGAGGAAGGGCTTGTTGACGCGGCTGACGAACTTATACCTGCCCAGACAGTCATCATATCCATTGGCGATGTGCCAGCC
>CAYXYO010000122.1:0-15786 GCA_964469365.1 uncultured Desulfobacterales bacterium
TAATTGCCTGTCTCTTTCTTTAATTGTTATGCCGTTGAAAAACAGATATTCTTCGAGATCGAGAGGCTTTATCTCAAGGGTTATAGCCCTACCTGTCAAGCTTGCTTTTTTATCTCGGAGCATTGATGCCGATGAAGAAGCTACAAACAATTTTGTGTTCTGGGAATCATGGATATTTTTTAGCTGGACATGAAAATCTTCTTTGTACGTTACCTCATCAAGGAAAAGATAAATTTTCTCTTCAATTTTAATCTTATGGATTTTTCTGAACTCGTTAACAATTTCAATGATATTGTTTTTGTGAAGTAAATAGTCATCGAGACTCACATACAAAATATGTTTCGATTCAATCCCTTTGGCTATGAGTTCTTCAATTATCAGCTTCATCAAGGTCGTTTTACCGACGCGACGGAGACCTGTAAGGATAATTATCTGCCTAAAATCTAAATATTTTCTAAGTTCAACAAGATACTTGTCCCTTGGTTTCACATTTTTGTTTTGGAAGGATTCTTCCCACCACGGATTATATTGATATAATATTTCTTTCATACCCAAACAATACGACCGTATCTGAAGAATGTCAACACAAATGTCCGACCGTATCGTATATTGTCCAAAGAAAAACAGTGTTCATAACCGGGGAAACTGTCTGATATTCGTCATATTCATATTGTCAGGTAATATATGGAAAGTAACCTGGGACCCCGGAAGCAGGCAGGCATAGCCATCAGTATGGACGGTAAAGGCCGTTTCCTTGACAACATTTTCATAGGGAGGTTATGGCGTTCCCTGAAATATGAATTAATCTGTCTTGTGGAGTTTGTTGCGGTGTCAGCTCTTGGAAGGGATTTGGCAAACTGGTTCACATTTTACAACGAAGAACGGTTCCATCAGGGCCTTTCATACAAAACGCCTGAGGAAATCTATCAAATGGCAATGGCAGCATGAATCAGGTGAAGGCGAGCTTGAAAAGACTCAACTGTTACGCAAAAATGGAGACCGCTTCAGCGCGTATCCTGTAACATGAAAAAACAAAAAGATGGTGCCCGGGACGAGAATCGAACTCGTACGATGTTTCCATCGAGGGATTTTAAGTCCCTTGTGTCTACCAATTCCACCACCCGGGCATTACGGTTTCAACCAGGAAATGATACGGGGCTGAAATTAGTGCGTTTGCCCTGAAAATGCAACACCTGATTCAAAGCCGGAGATATAATGACAGACATTCAGGCAATCGGAATGCTTCAGCCATGCCTGCATGACCTGACCAGACCTTCCTCTTTCCTCAGGATGGCCTCCGCCTCCTCGACATCAAGGGCAATACGCCTTGAAAGGGCCTCCACTGATTCGAATTTTTCCTCGCCCCTTATCCTCTGTATCATGTTGACCTTGATGGGATGTCCGTAAATATCCCTGTCAAAGTCAAAAATATGCACTTCCGCCCCAAGCCCCTGATCTCCGAAAGTGGGATTGTAGCCTATATTGATAACCCCTCCATAACAGCACTCATCGTGTATAACCTGTACTGCGTACACCCCTGTTCTGGGACAAAGATCATCTGGATTTATGTTCAGGTTGGCAGTAGGAAAACCCACAACCGGACCGCCGCGTTTCTTGCCCCTCCTGACAATACCCCTGAACTGATAGTATCGTCCAAGGAGGGAGGCCACCTTCCGCATCTCTCCACTGGCAACCAGTTTCCTTACATTGGTACTGCTGGCGACAGTATCGCCTACCATCACCTTTGGAATTACATGAACATTAAAACCATAAACAGAACCGGCATTTACAAGAAAGGGGATATCCCCCTGCCTGCCCTTGCCACATGCGTAATCATATCCGATTACCAGATCAGCAACGTGAAAGGTATCGACCAGAAGCCCCTTTATAAAATCATCCGCCGTCGTTCCGGCAAGTTCCATGTCAAAGGGGATGGAAACCAGATGGTCAATACCAGCCTTTTCAATAAGTTCAGCCTTCTGTTCAAAGGTCGAAACGAGTTTGGGCGGATTATCAGGCCGCAACACCTTCAGGGGATGAGGATAAAAGGTAACTGCCACCCTGTCACCAGACGTTATCCCGGAGATCTCCACCACCTTTCTGAAAAGCGCCTGATGGCCGAGATGCACCCCGTCGAAATTTCCGATAGTCAGGACCGTGTTCTGGAATTTCCGGTCAATCTCTTTAATATTTTTATATATTTTCATCAAAATTCTTCCTGGAACATTACATGGCGCCCTGCGAAATCGGCATTTCCGGCGCAATGCAATGGACAACGAAATACAAGCATATTCAACGGATATGGAGATTCCTCATTTCAGCAACTACGCAGCAATGGCGTAAAAAAGGCATTTCCACCAAGACACCCTGTTAAGTCCATAAATTTTATGACCACGGTAATCACGGGCTGTAAAAAATCAAGTCTGTCCATACCTGCTTTTTTTCAACAGGGTACGGCTCAACTCTTGACAATTAGCAGGAATAAGTTTTAATAGGCGCATCAAGGCCGAAGTGGCGGAATTGGTAGACGCGCTAGATTCAGGTTCTAGTGAGTAAGTGCGCTCGTGGGAGTTCGACTCTCCCCTTCGGCACCATGAAAAAATGACAGCCCTGCGTTGCAGGGCTTTTTTTATGGTGAAAATGACTATGAAAAAGGCTGTTGAACAGGAATTTACTCCCCTGAATAGACAATGGCCTCCACCTTGCCGTGTGAACCGCTCTCCACCACGCTTCTGTCCTCATTTATATAGAGGATTATCTTCTCCCCCTGTATCCTGTTTTCACCTTCCTGCACCCTGGCATTGCCGGAAAGGGTGATAATCTCCCCGGGTTTGTCATAAACTGCCGTTTCCGCCGTGCCTGTACGGTCCCCTTCCCGGATCACCACATTCCCGGACGCGATAATCTGCATGAGCTTTTTTTTGCCGTCAGCCCCCTTTTCATAAAAGACCTCAAGCCTGTCTGTCCGGATGGTCATCTTGCCCTTTACGGCAACCACATCGCCTGTAAAAAGCACGGTTCCCTTCTGATCCACGGATTCCATGCGTTCGCTGGTTATGCGTATGGCCCTGTCGGAGCCGGATGCCTTTTCGTCATCCCCGGCAAAGGCCACGGAAAAAACAAGTCCGACAAGCACAAACCCTGAAACAAAAACCGCCCTGAAACCCCTGTTTATCATTGTCAACTCCTGCTGTTAATTATTTAATGTGTCATTATCGTCAGGAACAACTGCGGTCACATTATACATCACAAGTCTGCCCCTGTTGATATCATAAAACATTCCGTTGCCGTCAATACTCAGCCCGTCCCCTTTGCTGATGATCACATCCGTGGCAGTTGAAAGCAACATCTGTTTCTGGCTGAATCTTAAAAATTCCGAGGCAAGGGAAGCGTTATCATCGGTTCTGGCTACGACATTCCCGTAAAGCCTGATCACCTCCCTGGAAATGGAATAATCACCCGATTCAGCGGCAACCAGCACCTTGTTACCATCATCTTTTATAAAGCAGATATCAGGACTGTCAAAAAGCATCTTTTGAGCTGATTCAAACATCCGCGCCCTCTCTGCCATTACAATCCATCTGGTCCTGCCATCAATGTTACGTCTGTAACGCACGCCCTCAAGGACAAGGTCTGCCTTCATATTGCCAAATTCAGGCGTCCACAGTCCTGTGTCATCGGCCTTTCTGCCCCACGGATTCCAGAGGATAACAATCAGCAGGACGGTCACTGTTCCCCAGAGAATATATCGCGTCATTTCAAATGGTCAGGCAGGATACAGCGCGTCATCCTGCAAAGTCCTTCAGACAGGCTTCCAGCACTCCTGTCGCTGCGAGTATCAGTTCGCACACCTCCCTTACCGCGCCACAACCGCCAGGAGCCGATGTAACATAGTGAGCGTGGGCCTTGACCTCCTGTCTCGCATTGGATACGGCCACCGCAAGGCCGCACCGTGTCATCACAGGCAGATCCACCCAGTCGTCCCCTACAAAGGCCGCCTGCCATGACTCAAGGCCAAGGCGACCAAGGAGCCTGTCAAAAACATCAGCCTTCTTTCCGGCGCCCTGGAACAGATGCTCTATTCCCAGCTCTTCTGCCCTCCTGGCAAGGGCGTCCGAGCGCCTTGCGCTTATTATGGCAACCTCTATCCCCGCCTTCTGAAGGAGTTTTATGCCCAGACCGTCATGCACATGGAACGTCTGTATCTGCCTGCCCTTATAATCATACACAATGCTTCCGTCAGTCAGCACCCCGTCAACATCCAGCACAAGAAGCCTTATGGACGCGGCCCGTTCATCAGGTGAGAGAACTTCTATCCTATCCCCGTCCACGCACAACCTTTCTGATGCCGGCAAGGGTTTCCAGCAACATGCCGGCATCCTGGAGGCGCAGGCTGTTGGGGCCGTCACACAGGGCCTTGTCGGGATCTGGATGCACCTCCATGAAAAGCCCGTCCGCTCCGGCGGCAAAGGCAGCCCTGGCAAGCAGTGGCACATACTCCCTCTGACCGGAAGAACAGCCGTCTCCGCCTCCGGGAAGCTGCACGCTGTGGGTAGCGTCAAATATGACAGGCGCGGATTCCCGCATGATGGCAATGGACCTCATGTCAACAACAAGGTTGTTGTAACCAAAGGCATTGCCCCGCTCAGTAAGCATCACCCTGCCGTTGCCCGTTGCTTTCACCTTCTCAACGGCATGTCTCATATCCCATGGCGCCATGTGCTGACCCTTCTTTATATTGACAGGAAGACCTGTCTCACCAGCCGCCATGAGGAGATCGGTCTGACGGCAGAGAAATGCAGGAATCTGTATACAGTCCAGCACCCTTGCGGCAACACTTGCCTGACCCGCCTCGTGAATATCTGAAATCACCGGAACCCCGACCTGCTCCTTTACCTCAAGAAGCATCTCAAGCCCCTTCTCAGGCCCCGGCCCCCTGTATGAAGATATGGAAGTGCGGTTGGCCTTGTCAAAGGATGCCTTGAACAGATAAAGAAAACCGTTCTGCTCCGCCGCCGCCTTCAGACGTGACGCAACCTCCAGGGCGATCTCCTGCGTCTCAAGCACACACGGACCTGCCACAAGCAGGGGGGCCTCTGCCGGCGCATTCAGAAATGTGTCAAGGATATCCCGGCCCATTACCCGCCCTTTTTCCTGAGACGCATGGCAAGTGCCGCCTGTATGAAGGATATGAACAGGGGATGGGGTGCGAGGGGGCGGGACTTGAACTCAGGATGAAACTGACAGCCAAGGAACCAGGGATGCTCCTCAATCTCCACTATCTCCACCAGCTCGCCGTCAGGGCTCTGCCCTGAAAATTTCAATCCAGCGGCAGAAAGAGCCTCCCTGTATGAATTGTTAAACTCATATCTGTGACGGTGACGCTCAAATATCTCCTCTGCCTGATAGGCCCTGCCCGCAATGCTGTCGGGCATGAGTCTGCATGGATAGGCGCCCAGCCTCATGGTGCCACCCTTGTCAACTGTCTCATCCCTGACCTGTTTCTGCTCGGTGCGGTAATCGTACCACTCCTTCATAAGATATATTACAGGATCAGGGGTATTAAAGGCGAACTCAGTGCTGTCAGCCATGGTGATCTGCGCCACATGCCTTGCGAACTCAATGACGGCAAGCTGCATGCCCAGGCATATGCCGAAAAAGGGGACCCTGTTTTCACGGGCCCATGTTATGGCCTCCAGCTTGCCTGGTATGCCCCTGGAGCCAAAACCGCCAGGCACCAGCACCCCGTCAACCTCCGCAAGTTTTGCCCGCAGGTCGTCTCCGCGCACCTCCTCGGAATTTACAAACTCGATTTCAAGCCTCGCCCTGTTGGCAACCGCCCCGTGGAACAACGCCTCATTCAGACTCTTGTAGGCCTCACGCAAATCCACATACTTGCCCACCATGGCAATCTTCACCTCATGGAGCGGGTCCCTGATACGGGCATTCAGATCCTCCCAGGGGGTGAGGACAGGGGCGCGGGTCCACATGTTCAGGTGTTCGATAACACGTTCATCAAGTCCTTCCCTGTGAAAAAGCAGGGGGACTTCATATATGCAATCAACATCCATGGCAGTGATAACCCTGTCTTCAGCGACATCGCAGAAAAGCGCTATCTTTGCCTTAAGTTCCCTTGACAAGGGCATTTCAGTACGGCAGATAAGGATATCAGGTGAAAGCCCTATGGAGCGCATCTCCTTTACCCCGTGCTGTGTGGGCTTGGTTTTGAGCTCCCCGGCAGCCTTTATATAGGGGACATAGGTAACATGGACATAAAGGGCATTGTCCCGGCCAAGGTCGCCCCTGAGCTGCCTTATGGCCTCTATGAATGGCAGCCCCTCTATATCCCCGATGGTTCCGCCAATCTCTATGATGGCGATGTCAGCCTCGTTCTCAAGCTGCATGACCGCCTGTTTGATCTCGTCGGTGATATGGGGAATCACCTGCACAGTGCCGCCAAGATAATCGCCGCGGCGCTCCTTGGTAATCACGGAATTATAGATGCGACCGGATGTGTAGTTATGCCGCTTTCCGAGCTTGGCATTGGTGTAGCGTTCATAATGACCAAGATCAAGGTCTGTCTCCGCGCCGTCATCGGTCACAAAGACCTCCCCGTGCTGAAAGGGATTCATTGTGCCCGGATCAACATTGATATAAGGGTCCAGTTTCTGGATGGTAACCGTCAGGCCGCGAGCCTCAAGAAGGGCCCCGAGGGACGCGGCGGCAAGCCCCTTGCCAAGAGATGAAAGCACTCCACCTGTAACAAATATATATTTTGTTCTCATTATACTCCTGCCACTGTCATAAATACACGCCGGTTAATCAGGCATAGAAGAAAACAGCTTCCACAAGTTCAATGCCGTTTTCAGAAAGGGCGTTCACCGCGTCTGGAAAAGATTCGTCAGGAACCTTGAAGACAAGCACCGCCCTGCTTGATTCACCAACAAAGGCATAGGTGTAGTCCACATTGATATCCGCTGTGGCAAGCACTTTTACAACATCACAGAAACTGCCGGGGCTGTCATCAACCCTGACAGCAAACACATCCTGTTCATTGACGGTAAAGCCTCCGGAAGTAACAGCAGCCCTTGCCTTTGCAGGGTTGTCCACCACCAGTCTGAGGATGCCGAACTCCGCGGATTCAGCCATTGCCAAGGCCCTGATGTTGATATTGTTGTCCCTGAGTATGCCTGTTACTTCAAGGAGTCTTCCCTTACGGTTTTCAAGAAAAACCGACAACTGTTTTACCGCATACCTTTCCGCCATGTCACATCTCCTCTGCCTGTCTCTTGTCAATAATCCTCTGCGCCTTGCCCATGCTCCTTTCAAGGGTTCTGGGCTCCACCAGTTTCACCCTGACATTGATATAGAGCTCATTCAGCATCTCCTGCTGGAGCTTTGTTTTCAGGGCTTCCATGCCTCCTATACCTTTGGCAAAGGTCTCCTCATCTACCTCGACCCACACCTCAAGCTTGTCAAGCACACCTTTTTTCTCAAGGACTATAACATAGTTAGGAGTAAGACCTTCAAGGCTGGTCAGCACATGTTCAACCTGTGAGGGAAAGACGTTTACCCCGTTTACAATAAGCATGTCATCGCTTCTGCCCTTTACTGACTCCATGCTTACCAGGGTGCGTCCGCAAGCGCAGGGCTCCCTGTGTAGCCTTGTGATGTCCTTGGTGCGGTAACGTATGATGGGCAGGGCCTGTTTTGTAATGGTTGTAAACACAAGCTCGCCCTCCTCTCCGTCAGGCAGCGGCTCGCATGTATCAGGGTCAATGACCTCTGCCATAAAGTGGTCTTCGTGGATGTGAAGCCTGTTGTGCATGCAGCTTGCCGCGACACCGGGGCCGATGATCTCTGAAAGCCCGTAGGCCTCCATGTACCTGATGCCCCAGAGATCGCTTATGGCCTGCCTGAGTCCGTCAGACGCCGGTTCCGCCCCAAAGAAACCTATTCTGAGTCTGAAATCCTTTTTCAGGTCATAACCTTCATCCCGTGCGACTTCAGCCATATGCAGCACAAAAGACGGCGTGCCGCAGATGACCGTAGCGCCGAAATCCTTCATGAGCAGGAGCTGACGCTTTGTAAAACCGCCTCCTGACGGCACCACAGCCGCGCCTACTGTCTCAGCGCCGTAATGGAATCCCAGCCCCCCGGTAAAAAGCCCGTATCCGTAAACATTGTGCACAACATCGCCAGGCCCCACATGCCCCATGGAATAACTCCTGGCCATCACCTCTTTCCACACCTCCATGTCAAAGGAAGTATAGCCGACCACAGTAGGTTTTCCAGTGGTTCCGGAAGAGGAGTGGATGCGCACCACCTGATCCATGGGGGCGGCAAAAAGGTCAAAGGGATAGTGATTTCTGAGGTCCTGCTTTGTGGTGAGAGGCAGCTTTGAAAGCATGTCAAGGGAAGTAATATCCCGGGGTTTTATACCTGCCTCGTCAAATTTTTCCCTGTAAAAAGGCACCAGATGATACACCCTGCTAACAGTCTCCTGCAAACGTCTCAGTTGCAAGGCCTCCAGGGTCTCCCTGGGGGCTGCTTCTATCTTGTTCCACATGGTTACAACACTCCTCTATTTGATTCTCTGCATAATTTTGATTAATGCAGCCAGACAGTTGATAATTTTGTTCAGGAACCACATTAATTGCCGATTCACTATAACAATATGTCAGACACAGACCTCAAACCTACACCCATTTCCTTTAAAAAGGAAGATTTTACGCGCTATTTTTCACTGTTCAGCCGTCACCTCCCCTCTCTCCACATCTTCCCCCCTGTCAGCCCGCATATCCTCAAGAATCAACTCGGCCTCCCTGTCAGTGCCAAGCATTATCGCAAAGGGCCGCGTATGGCTGCATGAAGACATGAATATCTTGGCTATCATTGTAAGTGGCACTGACAGCAACATGCCAACAGGCCCGAGTATCCAGCCCCAGAAGGTCATGGAAAGGAAAACCACAAGGGTGGAGAGTCCCACGCCACGCCCCATTATCTTTGGTTCAATAATATTTCCTATAACGATGTTTATGGCAAGATAAAGGGCCGTGGTAATCATGGCAGCGCCGGTTCCAAGCTGAACCAGTGAAAGGAGCACTGCCGGCAGGGCCGCTATAATTGAACCTATGGTAGGTATGTAGTTCAGGACAAAGGCCAGCATTCCCCAGAGAAAGGGAAAGTCCACACCCTGAAAAGCGAGTCCGGCGGTCACCAGTACCCCTGTCGCAAGGCTTGTGACTGTCTTGAGCGCCAGAAAATTCTTTATGCCCGCTGTAATACGTCCATAGTCCTCCAGCCGGTCTGTTTCACCTCCATAATACGCCTGAAGTTTTGTCGACATGCCATTTGCCTCCAACAGCATAAATGTAAGGGTCAACATGATCATAAAGGTATTTGTCACCATACCGCTCAATTTTTTGAGGGTGTTTGCCGCAAAGGACATTACCCTGCCGGGCCTCAGTTCCTGCACCATATCCGCTCCTGAAGGCAGAAGATGCTTTTCCTGCAGCCAAGCCACATGTTCAGATGTCATCTGGTGCAATCTTTCCTGATAAGCCGGAAGATTTCTTGAAAAATCAGCCAGGGACTTGCCCAGAAAGGCCGCAGTCACTATCTCAAGGGCAAGCACCAGCAAAACGATAACCACAACCGCAAACCATGCCGGCATCCTGCGGGAGACAAGCCACAGCACGGCAGGCGCAAGTATTACGGCAAGGAAACCTGCCATAATAACAGGTATGATAAGCCCCTCGGCAGCCTTGATGCCTGCAACGACAATTACAAAGGCCGCGGCATTTATCAGAAATCTGCCTGATGAAGATTGTGTGTCCCTCATTTCCGTTCCTCCTTTATATCCCCTTCCTTTCCAGTCCCGGAAGAGTCAGGCACAAATATGGTTACAGGGGTCGTCAACGTATCAAATATACGCTTCATCACCCCTGTGACAGTGCCTGATGGCATTACCCGTATGTCAGGGTCGTTCACAGGCCCCTTTACCTCTACCGGAATCACCACAAAGGACTTCTGTCCGCCGCCAAGGGCCTTGCCGAAAATCGGCACATTGGTCAATATGGCGTCAATGGTCTGAAGCGGTGAAATCCCAAGTACAAGATCATATTCAGGTGGGTCAAGCATGATTCTGCCGCTGCCAAATATGTTTATACCGGACCCGTTCAGCATCAGCCTGTCAAGCACAACGGCGTCATTTTCAATATGACTTTCATGCACAAGTTCACTAAAGGCAAGACCGTTTCCTGTCAGTTCCTGCCAACCCGAAGGTGTAAAGAGGTCAACAAGATTTATCACACTGAATATCTTGGATATCAGTTTCATCCTTAGAAGCCGTCCGTTATGGGCGTAAAACCTGATCCAGCCATCAACCCACTCTTTATTCCTCTGAACCATCCTGATATCAAGCTCAAGCGGACCTTCTATGAGTCTGTCAGTAAGGTTAAGGCATGGCATGAGGGAGTTGAAATCTATCTCATGTTCTGTCTTGCCTGTAATAATAAGTGTGGAATTGCCATCTTCCCCGCGCCAGAAACTGCGAACGTCAAAGCCGCACATCGACGCCCTTGATATCCTGCCTGACCTCACACCCTGCCGGGTAATTCTGCCCTCAGCGTCTATGCCGGTGAGTATATAGGAATCAAACTTGTGCTCTGCCGTAACGTCCACCACCTCAATGGGCATGTTATATACAAACCTGGCAAGATGCAGCCTGCCCCTGCCAAAGAGCTTCAGCCCGAATATGCCGCCCCTTCTTGCAGGGCCGCCCTCTTCCGAGGTATCTGTTACTTCTGAAGCACCTGGAGCCTGTCTTAGCCCCACATCAAAAGATATCTCCCGCCCCCTGGTATAATGCAGGCTGTCAGCAGTTGCGTTCACGTCAATCCCGATGAACCCCGGCAAAAATTCCGCTGTGCCACGCAACTCCACCTTTTCACCATCCTTTTCAAACTGGAGGTCGTTCACATGAAGGGCTGTGCCATTGGCGTCAAGACTTGCATGGTTCAGGGACAAGGCCGTGCCATTTGCCGAGGGGTAAAACAGTCCTGCCGCCTCAAGCCTGCCCCGCATCTTCACCTCCCTGGCGTATGAGGCGGCAAGAGACATCTCCCCCTCAATCCTGCCCCCAAGAAAACGGTTTGTTTCAAAAACATTATCCATCACATCCGCTGTCAGGACACCCTGATAACCTGCCTCCAATGTGTCCGGTTTTCCGGTTTCGTACTTGAAGGCAAGACTGGCCTCATTATCCGGGCCTTTGAAAACAAGCCTGTTGACATCCAGCAGGTCGGGACATTTTTTAAACGCAAATTCAACGGAATACCTGGAACTTTTATCAGGAAACAACACACTGCCTGATAACGCGGTTTCATTATCCTCAAGAAAAACCTTCAACTTTTCCACATAACACGGAACAGACGGGTAAAAACCTTCGGGAATCCAATGATGTTTTCGTATCCACCTGGACAGGTTTCTGTCTATGCCCGCGGAGACCTCAACCATCCCGCTATAATCATCAAACCAGTCATGCCCAAGCTCTGCTGAGACCTGTGCCATGCCGCTCCCCAGGTCCACCTGCAAATTTCGCAGGCGCAGCGTCTTTTCATCCCCTGACACCATGCCCCTTTCAACCACAACACGGCCGGGAAGCAGTGGCGAGACAATCCTCACATAATCCGGTTCTCCACTGAACTGCATGTGAAAGGAATCATCGCCATTCACATCTCCACGCAAACTGAAAGCATCCACATGCAGTTGACCTGATACAAGGGTAAGGACAGGAGCAAGCCTGTCACGGAACAGTGGATACCTGCCAAATATGTCCGCAAGCTGCTCTGTATCCACGTCTGCCTTTATTTCCCTGATATCCAGTGGAAAATCTCCTTTCCAACTGACGCTACCCGAGCTGGAGAGGATGTGGCTGTTGCCGGCATAACCCCTTAAATGCTCCCAGCTTACCACCTCGTCTCCCTGGCGTATGCCCAATCTGCCGGCCTCCAGGCTTACAGGGATATCAAGCCTGGAGTAAAAGGCCCTGCCCCTTACCTCGCTTACATCCACATCCACATGAAAATCCCTGAAGTCATCGCCAAGGTACATATGGCCCCTGGCCCGGCCCGCCGCATCGTGTATCCTGCCCACCTCATCCCTGAAATCCCGGTCAGGCACTATGCGGCCAAGTATTTCATGCAGTTCACCAAGGTCGGCATCTATATCAAAATCGACAACAAGCTGGTATGTGTCATCATCAACTCCCACAACTATCCTGCCCCCTGACGCCCTGGACTTTTCTATAACTCCGTCCATGTCCCAGCCGTAAAGCACACCCTTTTCTATCCTGATGTTGCCCGAGGCGGATGAAAGGAACAGGTCTATTTCAGGAATCATGACAGGTACCTTGTCAGCCACTGCCGTAATCAGCATGGATTTCACATCCTGAAAATCTTCAGTATACCCCTTGAACCTGTAACCGGCCTCCACGGCCCGTCCGCCACGCACTATATCGCATACCACCCTGGTGGCTTCGACATTGCCAAATACCGCGAGAAGTTTCTTCCTTACATCTGCCAGGTCTATATCCCTGCCTGCCAGGTCTATATCCCATTTTACTCTCTCATCACTGAACAGGGACAAGGCGTTTACATGGCCTGAAATGGAAAATTCAGGGGACATGGATTCAAACCGGCGGATATTGACAAGCAGGTCCCCGCCCCTGCGCTCAGCCTCAAGTCTTACCGCGCCGCATGATATCAGGGGAGACCTGCCGCCTGACCTCTTGAGGATGCAGGGAGCTTCAGCCAGGAGTTCAGCCCTGAAACCTTCCTGTAAAATACCTGCCGCATGGACCTCAAGGCTGAAATTTGACAGGGCGAACTCACTGCTTTCATACTCTGTAAACTCCTTCAGTATGTCTTCAAAAAAACCGTTTTCAACTCTGATATCCAGGTCATAACTTTTTCTGTCAGGAAGAAAAAAACCGGAAACCCCCACCCTGTCGGCATAGGGCGATGAAAAAGAGATGTCCCCTGCAATCCTGTCATTACGCGCCATGAATGTGCCGTTTATACTGGAAAACGCATTATCCCTGCCGGGGCATTCAACACCGTGTCCGCACGGCAAGGGGGCAATGGACAACCGGCCATCCTCAATCACAAAACGGACAGGGATATCAGGCAGCGTAAAGGGCCTGTCAGAAGCGGCAACGCTTTTTATACGCAGAAAGGGATGTCGGCAGGTTATATTATCAACAGAGGGGTTGCCGTTAAGGGTATTGAAAACCGCTGGATTGATCTCAACATCTTCAATCCTTGCCGAGAAGCGTTCCGCCTCTATTGCAAGGTCTGAAAGTTCAATATGTGGCCTTGGCAGCCAGCGCCACCGGATATCTTTCAGCTCTATGTTGCACTGACACGTTTTCCGAATGTAATCCAGGAGATACTCCCTTGCGCCTGAACGTGAAAGGATGGCGTCCGGGACTGTAACGGCTGCCAGCACAAGCAGTATAAAAAGATAGATATATTTTCTGGAACGGGCACGCATGGTTTATTGCGGGGATAACACATCTGATACGCCTGAAAACCGTTTTTCACAGATCTCCCTTACAAGACTTTCAAGTACCGGAAGGGAATCATGTTCATCCATGACATAAAGCAGCGAACCTAACACGGCAAGGGCGGGATCAATATATCCTGAAAAAAACGCCCGCTTTTTCCGCGTGGATAAAAAGGCGTATGCCCCGATTGCCTGCATAAGCCTGAGTACGCCTGTCACCTTCACCTCCCGTCTCATTTCATCAGGGTTTCTTCCCCGGCTGACCCCGGCCTCAACAGCCCTGGCGCAGTAATAATCAAGCAGGATATCCCTGACCCCGTCAGGCATGGGGATATAGGGGTCAAAGATAAGAGATGCGGCATCGTAGCCTGCCGGACCGAGACGGGCCGCCTGAAAATCTATAATTCGCAATCCGCCCTCCTTGATCATAATGTTCCTTGACTGGAAATCCCGATGCAGAAAGAGCTTCAGGGGAAAGGCGTCAACCTTGTCCGCAAATTCAGCAAGTTCAGCCACCAGCCTGTCATGGTACTCCAACCCCATGATACCACTGACAAACTCCCTTAAAAAATACATGGCTTCCCGCTCAAAGGCAAGGGCGGCATTATACTCAACTGTATCACAGCACCAGGCAGTGTCAAAGTCACGGCTTGCGCGGGCCTGCAAATCCGTCAGCATGTCAATGGCCATGCGATAGCCGTGGAGCAGATCAGCCTCCCTTGCTGAAACGCACAGTTCAGAGACGTGGCTGAAAAAAAGCCGGTCTCCCAGGTCTTCAACAACCATGGAAAAATCATTTTCATCAAAGAAGAAAATCTCAGGCGCGTGCAAGCCGTTACGAAAAAGATATCTGCCAATATTGTAAAAGCTGAGGGCCTCGGCCCTGCCGCCTTCGCCTGGAGAGGGCATGATTTTTACCGCCCTTGCTCCATGCCATATAACTCTTTCAAAAATGCGGTCCGAGCCGTCAGGGGATATTGGTGTCAAGGCCATAAAAAACTGACAGGGGCTAACTGTCCCCGGATTTTTTTATCTTTTTCCTGAACAGACGCATGGTTCGCAGGCTATCTGGCGTATTGGCGCTTGCCAGGGCAAGTACAGGGGGGCACTCCAGTACCTTTTCCATATCATCTTCTTTCACCGGATAACACCCAAAGGCGTCCAGAAGTCCGCGTATGCTCAGCTCGCCCCTGTGCAGCATGGCACGGACCTCACCAAGAATTTCCTGCTTGTAAACAGCGCATAGCGGCTGAAACATATTATTGACAACAGGCGCTGTGATATCCGCGTCCTGTTCAAAAGAAATCCCTGCCAGGTATACAAGCAGGGAAGGGGGCAAAAGGGGCATGTCGCAGGCGAGCAGCATGACGCGTGAACTTTCTGTCCACTCCAGGGCGGCCTCAAGGCCTGCCAGGGGACCCTGGCCCGGATGGATATCCGGAATGATCTCAAGACCTGTAAATTCAAGGGCAGCCCTTTCTCCTGAAACAATAAAAACATGCCCTGAAACAGCGGCCGCGGCCCTTATAACCGATTCTATAACAGTGGCGCCCTCCCACTCCGCCAGGGCCTTGTTGCTGCCGAACCTGCGGCTTGCCCCGCCTGCGAGCACGGCAACCGAGATATCATCCATGTTGTTAATGTTCTACCCAGTAGTTGGGAGATTCCTTGGTGATAATAACATCATGCACATGACTTTCTCTCAGGCCGGAAGGGGTGATGCGGCAGAATTTCGCATTCCGGCGCAGATCTTCAATGGTCGCGCAGCCAAGGTAACCCATGCCTGAACGCAGGCCCCCTATAAGCTGAAAAACCGTGTCAGCCAGCGGCCCACGGTAAGGCACCCGCCCTTCAATACCCTCCGGCACCAGTTTGGACGCCTTTTTGACCTTGTCCTGGAAATATCTGTCCCGGCTACCCTCCTTCATTGCTCCAAGGGAACCCATTCCACGGTACACCTTGTACTGACGTCCCTTGTAAAGTTCAAGCTCTCCCGGGCTTTCATCGGTTCCGGCAAAGAGGCTGCCTGCCATTATGCAATGGGCGCCTGCCCCAATGGCCTTGGTCATGTCGCCTGAAAACTTTATGCCGCCATCAGCGATGATATAGCTGCCCAGTTTTTCAGCGGCAACAGCGCAGTTATGTATGGCCGTAAGCTGCGGCATTCCAACGCCCGCGACAATCCGGGTGGTGCAGATTGAACCTGGCCCCACGCCC
>CAYXYO010000123.1:0-5809 GCA_964469365.1 uncultured Desulfobacterales bacterium
AAAACTTGAACATAACGAGATAGGCATAACCGTTGATCCGGCATCCCTCGGGTTTGAAAAACTGAGCGACCTGAATCCGTCGGGCATGACTGAGCCAGGTCAGGCAAGGGCTGTAAAGGCCCTCAGACAGGGGCTGGGCATGCAGGCTTACGGTTTCAACATCTTTGCCGCCGGCCCAAGGGAGACCGGCATGCTTGACATGGTGGAGCAGCTTACCCGCAGGGAAGCCGAAGGCAGGGAACCTTCAGACATATCAGACTGGTGTTACTGCCACAACTTCCGCAACCCTGACAGGCCCCTTGCCATAAGACTGGCCTCAGGCAGCGGAGAGATACTTAAAAAAGAGATGGCGGAACTTCTTGTCTCACTCAAACTCCACATACCAAAAAATTTTGAGGGCGACACCTATCTTTCCAAAAAGGAAGAGGTGATAAGGGAGTTTAATGGAAAACGCAACGCCCTCTTTGACGAACTTGACAAAACCGTCAGAAGGAGCGGCTTTGTTCTCAAGTCAGAGCCTGCCGGTATGATGGTGCTGCCAGCGGCTGATGACGGCACCCCCATGGGCAGTGAAGTCATATCCCGATTAAGCGAAGAGGAGCAGGAGAAACTCAAGAAGACCAGCGCGGAGATGCACAAGGTCATGGGGAGCGCCATGCGCCGTCTGCATGACCTTGAAAAGGATGTCAGGGAACGTCTCAAGGAACTTGACAGGGAGGTGGCCAGGGAAACCGCCACGGAGATAGTCGCCCCCCTGAAACGGAAATACGCTGACCATCCCGTCATTCCGGCATGGCTTGATGACGTGGTTGAAGATGTAGTGATGAATCTGAAGGATTTCAGGGCCGGGGCCGAATCGCCCCCTGAAATGCCCTTTCCGTTTCCAGGGGCCGGACCAGACTTCTCACGTTATGACATAAACATCCTGGTGGACAACGGCGAGGGGTCGGGTGTGCCTGTGGTGGTGGAGACAAATCCAAGCTATCCCAACCTGTTCGGCACCCTTGAAAGAAAGGCCCAGTTCGGCACCCTCTTTACTGATTTCACCATGATAAAGGCAGGCTCGCTCCACAGGGCCAACGGTGGATATCTTATCATAAAGGCCATGGACCTGCTGAAATGGCCTTTTTCATACGAGGCGCTCAAGCGCACCCTGCGAAGGGGCGAGATAGAGATAGAAGACGCCGGGGAACAGTTAGGTCTCATAACCACCAAGGCCATCAAGCCCGAACCTGTCGCCCTTGATGTCAAGATAATACTTGTGGGACATCCTGTAATCCATCAGATCCTCTACAATGTTGACGAGGATTTCAGGGAGCTTTTCAAGATAAAGGCCCACTTTGACACAATGATGGACCTCACGCCTGAAAAGAGAGATGAGTTCGTACGCAAGCTCGCGGAATTTACAAGGGATGAGGGAATAACGGACATACACTGCACAGGGGTGGCGAGACTGCTTGAATACAGCGCGCGACTTGCCGGTTCTGTTGACAAACTCTCCCTGAAACTGGATGACATAACCGACATAATAAAGGAGGCGGCCTACTGGGCCGGGGCGGAAAAGAGCCTGCTTGTGCATGACACCCATGTACAACAGGCCATTGACGCCAGGATTGAAAGAAACAGCCTTTACAGGGACCGTCTTGAAGAGATGCTTGAAAGGGACATCATAAAGGTCAGGACCGACGGTGAGGCGACAGGCCAGATAAACGGTCTCGCGGTCTATAATCCAGGGGACATAATGTTCGGCAAGCCCTCAAGGATCACGGCCAGCTTCTCCCTTGGCAAGGAAGGCGTGGTCAACATAGAGAGAAAGGCTGACCTCAGCGGCCAGATTCACACCAAGGGCATGATGATACTTGCCGGTTACATAAGCTCCATGTTCGCCAGGAAGCGTCCCCTCACCCTCTCTGCCACCATCTGTTTTGAACAGAGCTATGGCATGATAGACGGAGATTCAGCATCAGGGGCTGAACTCTTTGCCCTGCTTTCAGCCATTTCAGGCGTACCCATAAAACAGGGAATCGCATGCACAGGCGCCATAAGCCAGAAGGGTGAGATACTGCCAATAGGCGGTGTCACAGAAAAGGTTGAAGGTTTCTTCGATCTCTGTGACGCCAGGGGGCTTGATGGTTCCCAGGGGGTCATAATCCCTGAAACAAACATAAGGGACCTTATGCCTGAAAAAAGGGTAAGGGAGGCGATCAGAAGAAACAGGTTCCACATATGGCCCATATCCACTGTTGAGGAAGGAATCAGCATCCTCATGGGGAAACCTGCTGGCAGACGCACGAAACGCGGCTCCTTCACAAAGGGAAGCATATTTGCCATGGTGGACGCCAAACTGGCTGAACTTGCGGAAACCGCCCGGAACTTTGCCAATTCAGGCAAAAAATAGAACAGACAGCAGGAGGTAGAGATGTCACCTGGAATATCTGCGATCATGTCATCCATAAACGGTTTTGTCTGGGGGCCTTACATGCTCATGTTTCTTGTGGGCACCGGCCTATTTCTCTCCTTCAGGCTGAATTTCATACAGATACGCCTGCTTCCCGGTGCGTTCAGGCTTATATTCAGGAAAACCGGGGGTGGCAACGCGGCAGGCGACATCACGCCATTCCAGGCCCTTACCACCGCCCTTTCAGCAACCATAGGCACCGGGAATATCGCCGGGGTGGCCACAGCCATATTCCTCGGCGGGCCTGGCGCTGTTTTCTGGATGTGGGTCTGCGCCCTGTTCGGCATGGCCACAAAGTACGGTGAGGCGGTGCTTGCGGTAAAATTCAGACGTATGCTGCCTGACGGCACAATGCAGGGAGGCCCCATGATGTACATAGCAGACGGGCTCGGCATGAAATGGCTGGGATGGCTCTTTGCCCTTATGGGCAGCTTTGCGGCCTTTGGCATTGGAAGCATGGTGCAGTCAAACTCCGTTGCCCTGGCCCTTGAAAAGAGCTGGAATGTTCCGCCCATGCTGACAGGCGTTGTCCTTGCCGTAATGACAGCAGTGGTCATAATAGGCGGGATAAAAAGAATAGGCAGGGTCACTGAGAAACTGGTTCCTGTAATGGGGCTGTTCTATGTGGCAGGCGCGATGATAATACTTGTCATGCACTGGGAACGCATTCCCCACGCATTGGGTCTGATCCTGACACACGCTTTCCTGCCTGCCTCGGCGGCAGGCGGATTCGCAGGCGCTGCCGTCTCCGCCGCGATAAGATTCGGCGTGGCAAGGGGGGTTTTTTCCAATGAGGCAGGGCTTGGCAGCGCTCCCATCGCGCACGCGGCAGCCAAAACGGACAATCCGGCCAGGCAGGGGCTTGTGGCCATGAGCGGTGTCTTTTTCGACACCATAATCATCTGCACCATGACAGCCCTTGTAATACTCACAACAGACGCCTGGACCAGCGGCGCCACATCCAGCGCCATGACGCACCTTGCCTTTGAAACAGGTCTGCCGGGCATAGGTGGCCTGATGGTGACCACAGGGCTTGCTGTCTTTGCTTACTCAACCATGATAGGCTGGGCATACTATGGAGAAGAGTGCATGGAGTATATCGCCGGTCTGGGGGCGAGAACGCCGTACAGGATAGTATTCTGCCTGGTCATAGCGGTCGGCGCCTTCCAGAAGGTGGATTTTGTATGGGACTTTTCAGACACCATGAACGGCGCGATGGCCATACCAAATCTCATAGGCCTCATCGGCCTGTCAGGGACGCTGGTGAGGGAAACGGCAAAAGGGCTTGAGATGATATCATTCAAAGGAGATAGTCGCTCCTGATCCTGCCCATGGCCCGCCTTACATTTCCACGTATGGCAGGGTCTGCCTCAGACAGTTTTTCTATCCACTGCCGTATCTCCGTCCTCTTGCTCTTTCCAGACGACGGGCATGGATTTTCCACCTCCGGCAGACGCAGTTTCCCGGCCAGGGCCGCAACCTTTTTCTTTTCCACAAGGGCCAGGGGCCGTATGATGGTTATCTTCCCTCTGAACATCTCCTGGCACGGATGCATTGTCCCGGTTTCTCCGGCATAGAGTATATTTATAAAAAAAGTCTCGATCAGGTCATCAAGATTATGGCCCAGGGCTATCTTGTTGCATCCCATGATGTCAGCAAGCTCAAAAAGACGCCTGCGCCTCTTCATGGCGCAGACAAAACATGGACTCTTCCCCAGATTTCTATCATCATGCGCGGCAAGTCCGTAATCGGTCTCTTCACGATGAAAGGGCAGCTTTATGGATTGGATGTAGCGGTCAAGGGTGTCCCATGCCTCTGACCCGAAACCCATGTCAAGATAGACTGGAAACAGACAGTAGGATATGGGGGCCTTTCTGAGCCAGTGACGCAGGAACCAGAGACACAACATACTGTCGCTGCCTCCGGATACGGCTACAAGTATGCGGTCTCCATCAGCGAGCATGGAATAGCGGTGAATCGCCTTTCCCACAAGACGGTTCACCTCCCTGGAAAGCCGTGCCATGGGGATGCCGTATCAGTCATGCCTGGCGGAGCGGGACGGTTCCGCCGGATGCCTCTCCACTGGCCTTTTACACCCTGGAACAGCGCATGACGGCGCTGAAACGCTTCGTGACCCGAAGCCTGCCGGATTGAAAAGTCACGTCACGCGGCCCTGTTTGCCACCGAGGAAAAAATACATTAGAATAAGGGCAAGTATGAGGAGAGTAATTATAGCGTTTTCTTTCATGGCACCATAATACATCATTCAATTAATAACCGGCAACATGAAATTTCTGAAATTCACCGCGGGCATTGTCTGCCTCTACTATTTTCTTGTCGCGGCAGGCATCCTTGCCGTTATCGCCGGTTCACACCTTATGCTCAACCCTGCTGACAACGGACATGAAGAGGTCATGTTTGAAATCCGTGGAGGTGAAAGTTTTAAAAACATAGCCAGGGAGCTTGAAGATTCCGGGCTTCTGAAGTCAAGATACCTCATATATCCCCTGGCATGGATCAACAGGCAGATGTCATCCCTCAGGGCGGGGAAATATCGTCTTAACACCTCCATGACACCTGGTGAAATACTGGACATACTCGCAAAGGGCAAGGTGGTGACAACACTCCTGACAATTCCGGAGGGTTACAACATGTTCCAGATAGCGCGGGAGGTTGAGATGGCAGGGCATGACACCAGGAAAAACTTTCTTGAAGCGGCCCGTGACCGGTCATTTCTGAAGTCCATCGGCATTGAACATGAAAGCGCTGAAGGGTTCCTTTTTCCAGACAGCTACCTGTTTGAAGACAACACCAGGAGCAGGGAGATAATAAAGAGCATGGTCAGACGTTTTTTCAGCGTCTGGGAAAGAAACGGTTTTGGAAAACGGGCAAGGGAGCTTGGACTTGACATGTTCAGCACGCTCATACTCGCTTCAATCGTTGAGGAAGAGGCAATGCTTGACCGGGAAAAACCTGTGATCGCAAGCGTATTTCACAACAGGCTCAGAAAAAACATGCCTCTCCAGGCAGATCCCACTGTGAAATACGGCATCCTTGTCGAAACAGGAATCAATAAAAAACGTCTGCGCACAAAGGATCTGAGACGCATTACACCGTACAACACCTACAGGATAAAGGGGCTTCCGGCAGGCCCCATTTCAAACCCCGGTCTTGTATCCATAAGGGCTGTATTATATCCTGCCAGGACAGACTACCTTTTCTTTGTCTCCATGAATAACAGACAACACAAGTTCTCCGCCACCTTAAAAGAACATAACCGGGCGGTGAGAAGATACCAGCTTGGAAAATGACAGGTGAAAAAATGAAGAAAAGCGCAAAAAAACACTTTGG
>CAYXYO010000124.1:0-2916 GCA_964469365.1 uncultured Desulfobacterales bacterium
ATGAATCTCCAGACACGTTATGAACTTGAAAAAGCAGAAGACAGGTTAAGGAAGACTTTGGATAAAGAAGTTCAGAGATATAAGAAAGTGGCAGCATAATGAAGTTAATGCTGAATGGGCGAACAAGCGGGTGCAGTTGACTGCCAATCCGCTGCGCTTCTTGGCGGCAACTGCCCCGTAGCGGTGTCAATATAAGTGAGACACCTTCCCCTTGCTGAATTAGTGTATGGCGAACAGGAATTTTTACATGAAAACAATATAATTATATTCAGATTTCATGCGGAAGCAGACGGTGCTATCATTGGCAGGTACGGAAAGAACAGGGGAGACCAGCTTCGTTGGTACTTCACGGGAGCGGCGGACATTATTTGAAAAAGGAGTGCGGAGGTGCATGTCAGCATTCATCCGGTTACGTTAGGGGTTGATCATTGCTATATCATTCAGGGAGAAGGATGTATAATGATTGATGGCGGGGCTCCGAAACAAGGGAAAAATTTTCTGAAAGCCATTGAGAAGCTGTCAGTAACTATTGAGGATGTCAAATTAATTGTACTCACGCATGGGCATTGGGATCATATAGGTTCAGCCAAGGAAATTAAAGAGCTCACAGGTGGTAAGCTTGCCTTGCACAAACAGGAAAAGGAGTGGCTTGAGAAATCCTTGAAACCGCTGCCTCCGGGTGTGACTACGTGGGGTCATATATTTGTTAAGATAATGGCGTTGTTTATGCCATTAATCCATATCCCCGCGACTAATGTGGATGTCGTTCTGGGAGATGAAGATTTTTCGCTGACAACGTATGGGATTCCAGGCAAAATTATACATACTCCTGGTCATTCTATGGGATCAGTTAGTGTTTTACTGGAGACAGGAGATGCTTTTGTGGGAGACCTTGCGATGAGCGATTTTCCCTTGCGTTTCAGCCCTGGACTACCTGTCTTGGCTGAAGATATGCAGCAAGTAAGAGAAAGTTGGAAAGTACTGTTGGACGCAGGTGCAAAAACAGTTTATCCTGCACATGGGAAACCATTTTCGGCTGATATAATTCGCAGGATTTTGTTGTGAGGAGGTCAATTTGCTGGCGATCTGTTTTATAGGGAGAAGTTCAATGCACTATAAATCAAGTCATCTGACAAAGTCGTCTGTCACGTCTTTTGCAGAACAAAAACGTGCTGGTCTTGGTTTTTTTGTTTTATTTAAGTATGTTATAAATTTTAGTCATGTTTGCGATTTTCAGGAAAACAGCACGGTATTTTAAGATATGAATCCGGTTGTAAAAACAGTGCGGTTGGATATGCCTGTGCCGGCGGTTGGCGACAACAGGAGCCATGAGGCCAGGTTGCGGGATGCCATTTTGCAAAAAACAGGCGAACATATCGGTATTTCACGCCATATGCTGCAAAAGATTGCCCTTGTAATGCCTGCTGCTGAATACAGGGTAAGTGTGGTTCTGGCGCATGGAAGATGCGGCTGGGAGCTTGCGGAAATATATCCCGGAGACGATGAGTTTCCTGTCTATACCCTTGCCATTGACCTTGGAAGCACTTCGGTTATCTTTTATCTTGTCGACCCCTTGACCGGAAGGACGGTTCAGACCATCTCCAGGGAAAATCCCCAGCGTGAACATGGGGAGGACATACTGGACAGAATCCTTTTTGCCGGAAAGGGCGAGGGACTTGAGGTGTTAAGAACAAAGACGGTTACCCTTGTAAACAGTGCCATAGTGGAGATAACAGCCCTGGAGAACGTCACGCCTGACAACATTTTTTATCTTGCCGTGGCAGGAAATACCACCATGTGTCACTTTCTTCTCGGCCTTGACCCTTCCCATATATGTCGGGAGCCCTATATACCGGCTGCCGGCAGCTTTGACATAATGTCTGCCAGGGATATTGGAATTGAATGCAATGTCATGGCAATGCTTTACTGTTTTCCTAATGTGGGGGCCTATTTTGGCGGTGATCTCCTTGCTGGCATCCTTGCTTCAGAAATCAACCGCAGCGATGATATATCCATGTTTGTTGATGTCGGAACCAATGCGGAAGTGTTGCTTGGCAACCGTGACTGGATGGTGGCCTGCGCTGGCGCGGCAGGTCCTGCCCTGGAAGGCGGCATACTTGCCTGCGGAATGATGGCGGCTCCGGGAGCAATTGACCGGGTTAATTTTGACAGGTCGTCAGGCAGGCTTGATTTTCAGACCATAGGATTCATGCCGCCAGTGGGGCTTTGCGGCTCCGGAATAATTGATCTCCTTGCGTCCATGTTCAGGGCAGGTATTGTGGATCAGACAGGCAAGCTTGATACCAGGGCGGATGGCGTCAGAACCATTGAAGGAGAACCTGCCTTTGTCCTTGCCGATGAGAACGTGGCCAGGGATGGAAAACCTGTCTATATCACAAGAAGCGACATAAAAAACCTTATACGTTCCAAGGGGGCCATGTACACAATCCTGAATGTGATTATTCAGAGTGTTGGTGTAACATTCGAAGATATTGACCGTTTTTATGTGGCTGGAGCTTTTGGGAATTATATTGACCCGGCCAATGCCGTTTTCATAGGCATGCTGCCTGATATTCCTCTGGAACGTTTCAAAGGGGTTGGAAATGCTGCCGGGGCCGGGGCTGTAAAACTTCTTATGGACAGGGAGTGCATCAGGGAGGTTGAGGAGATATGCGACAAGATCACCTATCTTGAGATGAACGTAAGGGGTGATTTCATGAATCAGCTTACCGCCTCGCTTTTTCTGCCCCATACAGACATGAACCTCTTCCCTTCGGTTCGTGCCGCGCTTTCAGAATCCACCTGAACTTTTTCGCAACTTGCTTGTTGGTCGCAGCCATTACCTTGAAGTTCAAAATAAAAACACGCGCATCTGCCGGCCGCCTTGCCGGCGTTGGCCCTGTTGGACATTGTCCC
>CAYXYO010000125.1:0-3352 GCA_964469365.1 uncultured Desulfobacterales bacterium
ACCAGCTCCATGCTGCCTGAGGCGACAATATCCTCACCGGACGAGATGGTAAAGCCGACCCGATAACCCTGTTCAACAGGTGTCAGGCCTGCCTCAATGGCAACCGTCTCGCCAGGAAGGACCATTGCCCTGAATTTGATCCTCCTGGCGGAAACAGGGACAAGCTCAATCCCGGCCGCTTTTTCACACAAAAAACGTATGGCGGCAATCTGTATGGCAGCAGGCAGCACCGGGTTTCCTGGAAAATGTCCGTCAAACCCTGAAAATTCCCTGTCAAAAACCATGGAAGCATCAATCTTTGATGTTTGCTCATCCCTGTCCCTGTAACAGGAAAAGGACAACAGATTTTTTTCCGTTATCATGGGGCAGCTCCTGTCAATCCAGCCTTTCAAATATAATATCAACGCTGTACCACGGGTTATCCACTTCCACGGCACTGCATTCGCCATCAAGCGAACCGGATAAGAATGTAATTGTCTTTACCTCAAAAATGCCAAGGGCGTAAAAACTTCTCATCCACGCGCCCCGGTCAGAAAGCACTGTTTCCCTTGCGTCATCACAACTGCTGTAAATACTGAACAGCGCATCCCCGATAATACCCGGCAGTGGCGTTCCGGTCACCTGTTGCATTCCAGAATACCGGGTGAGCCTGCCATCTTCCATGGAAACAGCTCCATCAAGAAGCGTCATGCCACCTGGCTCCAGCACTGTAAAAATGTATGCGTCATCCGCTATCCTTATGGCGGCCATGCCCTCAAACAGTTCCTCCCCCATACGTCTGACCTTTATCTTCCAGGGCCTGCCGGAAGGCGCCGGCATACGGCAAGGCAGATATGAAGGCGGCACTGGTTTCGCCCTCAAGGCACATCCATGCATAAAAAGAAAGAGCGCCAGCGGAAACAACAGAGTCAAAATGGAAGGCGATCTGTCATATCTCATTGTTCCTTACCATTTCACAAAGTATATCCCTGTAGGATATTCCGGCGCGCTCAAACCCCTCTGTGCCGAACTTCATATTGGCCTCTATTACCACAAAGCCTTCTTCTGATTCCGCCACATCAAAACCGGCATGGTCAATGCCGCAATTCAAAGCGGTCTCAAGGGCAAGGGCTATTCCCTCCTCCGGAACATTGTCAAAACTGATACCAGCACCCCTTGCCACATTGTTCCGGAAATCCCCGCCACGGGCCTCTTTCCAGTAGGCAAGCACCGGCTTCCTGCCTATTACCACCACTCTCAGATCACGCCTTGCGCCAAGATATTCCTGTATGTAAGCTGTGGAAGTGATTTGAAGATATTTTTTCAATCCTGCCCTGTCCCTGACAAGGAACACCCCCTGCCCCCGGCCGGTACCGCACGGCACCTTTGCGACAAATGGAAAGGAGAAAGCGTCAGTTATCTTCTCTTCCAGATTCCCGCCCCTGAATATACGGGTTTCAGGCATGGGCACCCTGCCAATGGCAAAAAGCGCGGTCTGCCTTGTCTTGTCTCCGAGATGGGTATAACAGGTAATGGATGGGAAAATCCGTTTCCCGGCCCCATGCAGGGAAGCGGCATAAAGGATCGTGGGGAAATAGACGGTGGACGCCATTCTGATACATCTCTGTTCGTCAGCAGAATAATCCTGCCAGTTGCATTTGATACCCAGGGTGCGCACTTCCCCGCACCCGGAAAGCTGACGCCCCAGGGCGACCCTGTCTGTTTCATAATCATTTTTCATCCGCTATCCAGGGAACCGGCACGTTTTTCATCCATCCTGAATCACAGGAAATAGGCAATGAGACAATCATCCATTTACCAGGCAAACAAATATCACGGCAATACTGTACAGCTCCATTCCGTAATGTCAAAGATTTTATTACACAGGACTTGCTAAAAAACGTATAATCCGGTGCAGAGAAAGCATTATTTTGTGGGCCTGGTAAACACACTTGACTTTTTTGTTAATTTGTGCTTAACAATACCTTGCCTTATAAATAAAATTAATAATTCTTTTAAGAAGATGACATTATTTTTGCAACCCAGGTAAAAAGGGAGAGTAATATTATTTTGGCAAGAATAATATTCTCTGGTCTGTTTCAGGCTTTTTGTTTTTCTTCATTTTTTAATGCAATTTTTACAGAGAGCTTTAAGGAGGAACGTGCCATGTACGTGGAGAGGGTAAAATTTCTTTCTATTTTATTGTTGTTGTCATTTTTTGTGTTAATTAAAGGCAGTGTCGCCTTTTGCCTTGAAAGCAATTTATTGTCTGACTTGTCAACAAACAATAAAATCATTGCGGCTCAGGATCTGCTGGATATTTTTTCCCGGGGTGGGGAAACTGTTGACGTAATTGTCATGCTTAAGTCTCCTGACAAGGTTGTGACATCCGGCTCTGCAGTGATGTCTCTGGATAATGATAACATCAAACAGAACGTGCGAACAGAGATAGCCGCTTCAATAAAAAATTTTACAACCAAACTTGACCGTTCCAACATAGATATCAAACGGCATTTTTCTTATATGTCAGGATTTTCAGCTAAAGTTTCCCTTGAAGGATTATCACAACTTGCCCAATACCCGGAAGTCGTTTCCATAGAAAAAAATGCAATATTGCACGAGCATCTGGCCCAGGGTATTCCCCTTATGAATGCTACGGCTGCCAGAAATTCACATGGAGGGCGTGGCATTGCAATAGCCATATGTGATACTGGGATTGATACAAGTCATAGCAAACTGGGTAATGGAGGCAGCCCTGTATTCAACTCCAAGGTAATAGGCGGTTACGATACTGGTGATGATGATGCTGACCCCAGGCCATCATCAAGCGGCTCTGCACATGGTACTGCCTGCGCAGGTATAGCAGCTGGTGATATAGGTTCTACTGGTGACTATATAGGCGGCGTAGCCCCTGAAGCCAAATTGTATGCCATAAAAATATCAACAGGAGACACCGGGTCAACAACACTTGATGCAATGATTGCTGGTTGGGAATGGTGTGTCACCCATCAAAATGATGACAGTGAAAATCCTATTTTGATTATAAGCACCAGCTTTGGAGGAGGGCGGTTTAATTCTGTTTCTGCATGTGACTCCGCCTCTCCTGCCATGACAACAGCAGCTAACAATGCGGTTGCCGCAGGAATTACAATTTTTGCATCGTCAGGAAATGACGGTTATTGTGATTCCATGGGATGGCCCGCATGCATTTCCCATGTTATTTCCGTGGGGGCCGTTTATGACTCGTCTTTTGGCTCACATTATCCATGTATAAATGCTGAGTCATGCGCTTCAAAAAATTATACTACCCATGGCTGTTCCACACATTATTATGCGGTTGATTCCACTGCACCTGATATGGTGCCATCATATT
>CAYXYO010000126.1:0-3538 GCA_964469365.1 uncultured Desulfobacterales bacterium
GCCGCCACCGGCAGTATGGCCATGGATGGCCATTCTGCCGGCTCAGGAACCGTGTTCCCACGCGCAGGAAAAAAGCGGCAATGGGGCGCCCTTTTCTTTGGTTCGTTTCTTTTGGGCGAGCAAAAGAAATGAACAAAAAAAGAACCAATTGAAATGACACTTATTTTTTACACAACATTCAAATCATGTTAGGCTCGACTTCACATCCTTCACCCATCCGCCATGACGGCAAGCCGGTCCAGGGTATCCAGCAACTCCTTTTCATTAATCAGGTCAACCCACATGACGGCGAGATTTTGCGCTTTCAACATCTTGACAAAACATATCTTTTTCTTCTCAAAAGAAGGATGCCATCCCCTTTCATACAATTCTGACAATGTCTTCCATCGTTCAGCTTCGAGGAGATAGGATCTGCATTGTTCCGGGTTGTCCGAGATTATGCACATCCTGTTGTCAAACTCCGGCACCCCTGTCCTGATATCGTGCATGACTCCGGTTTTTTTTAATATCCCGGTGTAAAAATTTTCCTTTTTAACAGACATGCTGAAGGGCAGCGTCACAAACAATGTCACATGGAGATGGGCCGGACTGTACTGGTTTCCATCGGAAAATGTGACGCTGAAAGGCACATCCCCTGTTTTGCCATATAACTCAACGTCAAATCCAAGGGATATTTTTCTCACATCATAACCTGCCCTGCTGGCAATTGTACGAAATTTTCCGGCTACCCTGTCAGTTGACACACGGGCCATGAACACAACAAACCCCATTCCAAGCACCAATAAAACACCTATTATAATCAATAATACCTGATAGTTATCCATTTATCCTCCTGAACGTCCTGAAAACATCAGGCAGCGCCCATTCTCAATTCAGCAACAAGACGGCAAGGGGGCAAAAGCCCTTACAGTTCATTTGCAATCATGGCAGGGCGTTAAAGGTGATATGCGCCGCAAGAAAAACCAGTAAAAGCACAAAGATTTCCTTGAATTTCACATCAGATGTCCTGTTAAGCATCCATGAGCCTGCCTGGGCCCCGATTATAACCCCTCCCATGGCCGGAAAGGCCACATCCCACCTTACATCTGTTCCGGTGATGGTCTGCATGGAAAACGCGGTGATGGACAGCAGCATCATAAGGGCTATTCCAGTTGCCACAGACCTGTTCATGGCGAGTTTGCATTTCTTGTTAAAATATGGAACCAGCCAGTCACCTGTCCCGATCCCAAGAAGACCTGTGAGAATGCCCCCTGCGAACGCAATGGGCAGACCTTTAATGGCAGGTCCGATCTCTGCTCTCTCTCCGCCTGAGTCAAAAAAATCAGAACCGGCAAGAAATATGTAGGCTATCAAAAAGATAATAATTCCAAGAATCAACTGGATATATGACGGTTCTATTATTGTGAAAAGCCACACGCCGATTGCCGCTCCAGGCACACCGGCCGCAGCTTCAATCCCTGCCAGCCGCCAGTCTATGAGTCCTCTTCCGGCATTTGCCGCAAAGGCGCTTGCCTGGCCGAAACACTGTATAAGCAGGGTTGTTATAACAGCCTCGCGGGCAGGCAGGTTGCATGACGTGAGAAGAAGGGGCATCCAGAACACGCCTCCCCCCAAACCTGAAAACATCGCAATGGAAGCGATTCCGGCACCGGCTATGGCAAGAAGAACGGCCTGGTCTGTCATAAACATGGACTACCTGTAAAAGCTCATGCCGAATTCATCCATGATGCCGTCAAGCTGCTCTCTCAGTTCATCAATCCTGGCTGTATCAACTTTATCAGCCTGCAACTCGAACTTCATCTGTCCTGTTATATCCTTGGTCAGCAGCATCAGTTCCTGGTAGTTGGCTGACAGTTCATTTATCCTGCCGGCCAGTTCACCCAGTTCATCCCTTGTATATGCAGGCACTGTAACCGATAGGTCCCCATCACTTATAAGACGAACCGCTTCCAGTATTTCTGACAGCGGAATCATGATCTTTTTTGTAAAAAGCACCATGATAACCCCTATGGAAAGGAGAAACACCATTACCATCAGACCTGTTTTGAGAAATATCATATGGACTATTTCCCTTGCGGTCACCTCTCCTGCCACAGCCGCTATCCGTCCAAGCACATCACCGCCTTTCAGGAAGCCTGTCATCTCGATAGCCATTGTAATAAATACAATGGCTATGAAAGTGATATAGAAGAGCATCTGTTTTTGAAGTCCCTTTACAACCATGACATCCACCCCGCCACCGGATTGTTGCTGTTCCATGCCCTGTAAGACATGGCCATGTCGCGTATTGCCCCTGTTCTGTCAGTTTCAGTAGCCAAAGGAGACAACAGGGCGGGTCCCGCAAGGGGTAATCAAAACGGTGTCAACCTGAAAAACCGACCTCAAGCCTTGCGACAGCGGGAGAAAGACCATTTTTATCAATCGTGACCAGGGCGGCTGTGGGAATCCTTCCTGTGGATACCGGACCCGCGCTTCCCGGATTCAGAAACATGATATCACCTTCCCGCCTTATCTCTGCCCTGTGGGTATGCCCTGTTATAACCATGTCAACACCTGCGGCAGCCGGGTCTATATCAATCTGCCACGGTATGTGACGCACATAAAAATGATAGCCCGCAAATTCAAAAAGCTCAAACGCAGGCAGTCGCCCGCTCCATGCGCCGTAATCGCAGTTGCCCCTGACTATCCTGCACGGAGGCCCAAGCCCCAGAAGCTCCTCCAGGGTGTCTGCATTGTCCATGTCACCGGCATGAACAATCAGGTCGCAGTCAGCAAGAAGCCCGGCAAGTTCCGGACGGATTATCCCATGGGTATCTGACACCACGCCTATTTTTTTCATGCCACGGCCCTTTTAGCCATCGTCCTGCCCGAGCAGTTCCCGCAATTTTCCAACCCTGTCATCAGAACGCATGAGGGATTCCCCTATGAGAGCGCCTGAAGCTCCTGCCGAGGCAAGCCGTTCTATATCCTCTCTGGTCCTGATTCCGCTCTCGCTTATCACAGGCACCGCCTTGTCAGCCTGTTCAAGGATGTTGATCGTCGTGTCAAGGGAGACTGTGAAATCCCTCAGATTTCTGTTGTTAACCCCCACCAGATCAACTTCCGCCTTCATGGCCCTTTCAAACTCGCCAGGGTCATGCACCTCCACAAGGCAACCAAGTCCCGCTTCACAGGCATGGAGGTAGAGTTCCCTCAACTCCACGTCATCAAGGCACGCGACTATGAGCAGTATGGCGTCAGCCCCCCACAACATGGCTTCATCCACCTGGATATGGTCTATGATAAAGTCCTTGCGAAGAACAGGCAGGGAGATGCGCTCCCGTATCTCTGGGATAAAGGCAAGGCTGCCCTGGAAAAAATGTTCATCAGTAAGCACTGAAACAGCCCCGGCGCCGCCCTTCAGGTAATCTTCCGCAATGGAAGCCGGATGAAAATCAGGGCAGATAACCCCCTTTGACGGAGATGCCTTTTTCACCTCAGCGATTATGGAAAAGCCACCCATGGCAAATGTGTCACAAAAGGGCCTGACCGGTGGGAT